>NZ_JBMPPN010000071.1:0-252 GCF_049340165.1 Undibacterium sp. Xuan67W | reverse complement strand
GCTGGTTATGGACTTACAATCACGACCGGCCCAACACGGGCATCGGCGGCATCACCCCGAAACAGAAACTCGCACTTGCCGCATAGCCTCTACTCATAGCTCGCGCTAAAAATGGGGGGATTACCATCTGGCGGTGGTCATCGATCTTTATTCAAGGGCTGTCGTTGGTTGGTCAATGAAATCAACGATGGCGACAGAAATTGTTCTCGATGCGTTATTGATGGCTGTTTGGAGAAGACACCCTAAGCACCC
>NZ_JBMPPN010000070.1:0-255 GCF_049340165.1 Undibacterium sp. Xuan67W | reverse complement strand
CTGTCTTTAATTTGGAAGAACCTTTCGATCTTTTGAATGAATTGCACAAAGAAGTGGTTGGCGCGCTAACTTTCGAGAATTTGCGCGATTACGACGATAGACTACATCTAAGTAGTAATGCGTGGAAGAAGGAAGCTCTCTTTTCATTACTTGAGATTTTTCGTGTTTCGACTTCTTGTGATTCGTTGCAAAATGTTCCTCTTGAGATTGTCCTAAAGGAGCTGTGATGATTACCATTTTGAAACATATAATTCT
>NZ_JBMPPN010000069.1:0-255 GCF_049340165.1 Undibacterium sp. Xuan67W | reverse complement strand
GTCATTGCTCCCATACTGACTACCTTGATCGCTATGTAAAAGTACTGGATGGTGAGGTTGACGCCTTAATTTAGCCATAAGCAAAGCGTCAATCACCAGGTGTCGATCAATGTTTTTCCCCATCGACCAGCCAATGATACGTCTTGAAAATAGATCCAAAACAGTAGCCACATAGAGAAATCCTTCGTATGTGCGAACATAGGTGATGTCACTCACCCATGATTTATTGGGTGCGTCAGGATTAAACTCTCGGTT
>NZ_JBMPPN010000068.1:0-255 GCF_049340165.1 Undibacterium sp. Xuan67W | reverse complement strand
AACCGAGAGTTTAATCCTGACGCACCCAATAAATCATGGGTGAGTGACATCACCTATGTTCGCACATACGAAGGATTTCTCTATGTGGCTACTGTTTTGGATCTATTTTCAAGACGTATCATTGGCTAGTCGATGGGGAAAAACATTGATCGACACCTGGTGATTGACGCTTTGCTTATGGCTAAATTAAGGCGTCAACCTCACCATCCAGTACTTTTACATAGCGATCAAGGTAGTCAGTATGGGAGCAATGAC
>NZ_JBMPPN010000067.1:0-255 GCF_049340165.1 Undibacterium sp. Xuan67W | reverse complement strand
TAAAGGTAAATCGTAGCGGATTCTATGCTTGGAAGAAGAATCCTTTATCTGAACGCGCGAAGGCAAATGTGCAGATTCTGACTGAAATTAAACAAGCTTATGTTGAGAGCGGTGGAATTTATGGGAGTCCACGTATCCATCGGGATTTAAAGGAAGCTGGTATTGCATGCGGTGAGAACAGAGTCGCAAAGATGATGCGTGACGCTCAACTGAAATCTGCCCGAGGGTATCGTAAGCCAAGATTTAAAGTAGGTA
>NZ_JBMPPN010000066.1:0-279 GCF_049340165.1 Undibacterium sp. Xuan67W | reverse complement strand
GCCACGTTCAGTGACTTGTTTAATCGCTTCTGCTTTGAATTCTTCAGTGAATCGACTCTTTCTCATGATGTACTTCCTTCTCAGTTTTTGACATTATTAAATGTCTACTGAATTAGGGGAAGTCCAGATAGTCCATAAGTCAGTTGCTCGTATAACGCAGAGCTACCCGGAACTGCGCGTGATGCACACAAACCGAAGAGCAAAAGATTGATAACGTACTGAACGTTGAAATGACTAATTGAGCAGTTTCCGTGTTGAGCGTCATGTTAAAGCTCATTT
>NZ_JBMPPN010000065.1:0-282 GCF_049340165.1 Undibacterium sp. Xuan67W | reverse complement strand
GCTCTTTCTTCAAATTGCTAAAGAATGATTCAGCTACCGCATTATCGTAACAATTCCCACGTCTACTCATGCTTGGCACAAGTTGATGTTCTTTGCACCAACGTGCGAAATCATCACTGCCAAACTGACTGCCTTGATCTGAATGAATAATAACGGGGTGCTTAGGGTGTCTTCTCCAAACAGCCATCAATAACGCATCGAGAACAATTTCTGTCGCCATCGTTGATTTCATTGACCAACCAACGACAGCCCTTGAATAAAGATCGATGACCACCGCCAGAT
>NZ_JBMPPN010000064.1:0-296 GCF_049340165.1 Undibacterium sp. Xuan67W | reverse complement strand
AGTGATGATTTCGCACGTTGGTGCAAAGAACATCAACTTGTGCCAAGCATGAGTAGACGTGGGAATTGTTACGATAATGCGGTAGCTGAATCATTCTTTAGCAATTTGAAGAAAGAGCGAGTCAGGCGGAAAATTTATGCAACAAGGGAAGAGGCACGATCTGACATTTTTGATTACATCGAAGTGTTCTACAATCGCAAACGGCGACATAGTCATTTGAATCAGATGAGTCCCCTAGCTTTCGAGCAACAACAATTTGGAAGTTAAGAGTTGTCTACGAAATTAGGGGAAGTCCA
>NZ_JBMPPN010000063.1:0-313 GCF_049340165.1 Undibacterium sp. Xuan67W | reverse complement strand
GAGAGGGGTTATTTTCAACGGAACCTAAACCCGGCACAATCCCCCCAGTTCAACATCACGGAGCGGGAAAGGAGTAAGCCGACCTCAGATGTCTCAAAAGAATCGACATGGCGTCATCACCTGACACGCCATGCGGCCAGTGGTAAAAGTATTTCAGCCTTCTGCCATGAAGAAGGCATTGTACAAAGTAACTTCTATGCTTGGCGCTCACGACTAGACGTGACCAACGTTAAGCCCGCACCGCGTTTGCCCAAGTTGCCTACCTCGTTCATCGATCTGGGTGCCGTCAAAAACAGCACGAAAAATACGCCAC
>NZ_JBMPPN010000062.1:0-372 GCF_049340165.1 Undibacterium sp. Xuan67W | reverse complement strand
TATCAGACAAGAGTCTGTATCTGTGGATTCGGCAGAGCAGCGGCAAACAGTCTTCCGTGGCCAATGATAACGTTGCTGAGTTGAAGGCCGAAATGGCACGGCTAAAAGCAGAGCTGAAAAGAACAACTGAAGAACGAGATATCCTAAAAAAGGTCGCAGCGTACTTTGCCAGGGAGTCAGAGTAAAGTACGCATTCATCGACGCTCATAGATACCAATACCGTTTAACGAGCCTGTGCCGCGTTCTAAAGGTAAATCGTAGCGGATTCTATGCTTGGAAGAAGAATCCTTTATCTGAACGCGCGAAGGCAAATGTGCAGATTCTGACTGAAATTAAACAAGCTTATGTTGAGAGCGGTGGAATTTATGGGAG
>NZ_JBMPPN010000061.1:0-415 GCF_049340165.1 Undibacterium sp. Xuan67W | reverse complement strand
TGAACTTCCCAGACTTTACTAGACACTTTGAAGCCTCTGGAAATAAGCGTCTTCATATTTGACGGGCGATAGTCCGCCGTTGTGTGAATGACGTTTGATTGGATTGTAAAACATCTCGATAAAATTAAATATTTCTGTTTTTGCTTCCTCCCTAGTGGCGTATATCTTTCGGCGGGTAACACGTTTTTTGAATGTGGCAAAAAAGCTTTCTGCTACCGCGTTATCATGACAATTACCGCGGCGACTCATCGAAGGGATTAAGCCATTTGTATTCATAAATGCGACACAGTCATTGCTCCCATACTGACTACCTTGATCGCTATGTAAAAGTACTGGATGGTGAGGTTGACGCCTTAATTTAGCCATAAGCAAAGCGTCAATCACCAGGTGTCGATCAATGTTTTTCCCCATCGAC
>NZ_JBMPPN010000060.1:0-493 GCF_049340165.1 Undibacterium sp. Xuan67W | reverse complement strand
TAAAGGTAAATCGTAGCGGATTCTATGCTTGGAAGAAGAATCCTTTATCTGAACGCGCGAAGGCAAATGTGCAGATTCTGACTGAAATTAAACAAGCTTATGTTGAGAGCGGTGGAATTTATGGGAGTCCACGTATCCATCGGGATTTAAAGGAAGCTGGTATTGCATGCGGTGAGAACAGAGTCGCAAAGATGATGCGTGACGCTCAACTGAAATCTGCCCGAGGGTATCGTAAGCCAAGATTTAAAGTAGGTAAGCCGATGATCGCAGCACCGAATCGACTAGAGCAACGTTTTAATGTTGCTCAAGCTGATACTGCATGGGTGACGGATATTACCTACATTCGTACTTATGAAGGCTGGCTTTATCTGGCGGTGGTCATCGATCTTTATTCAAGGGCTGTCGTTGGTTGGTCAATGAAATCAACGATGGCGACAGAAATTGTTCTCGATGCGTTATTGATGGCTGTTTGGAGAAGACACCCTAAGCACCC
>NZ_JBMPPN010000059.1:0-695 GCF_049340165.1 Undibacterium sp. Xuan67W | reverse complement strand
AGCCAGCCTCGGCCTGCTTGAGGATGGCGATGATCTGACTGTCGGTGTAACGGGAAGGCTTCATGCAGAACTTTCAAAAATCATATTTAGAAAATTCTACTCATTTCAACGCTTGTTTGCAGGGGGGGGATTACCCAGTGACGGAATTTGAATTACAGAATTTGAAACATAGGAAAATTCGGACGAAAAAAAGACAAGCATTGCTTGTCCTTTTTCTTTATAACTGGCGGAGCGGACGGGGCTCGAACCCGCGACCCCCGGCGTGACAGGCCGGTATTCTAACCAACTGAACTACCACTCCGAAACTACTTAAGCTTGGTATTACAAGTTTATCTGATGGTGGGTGCTGAGAGGCTCGAACTCCCGACCTACGCCTTGTAAGGGCGCCGCTCTACCAACTGAGCTAAGCACCCAATGTTCTTGCTTAGTTCAGACAAACTTTATCGCCTGTCACCGACGACTACAGAAGCGAAATTATACTGCTTTTTTCTACTTCATGTCCAGATGTATTTTCCAGATATTCCACTATGATCTAGGAACGTCTTTCATTTTCACCTGTTCTCACTTTAAAGCAAGACCCCCGGTCAATTACTTGAGCGGGGGTATGCGGAATAAAAGCCTGACGATGACCTACTTTCACACTGGTTGCAGCACTATCATTGGCGCGGAGTCGTTTCACGGTCCTGTTCGGGATG
>NZ_JBMPPN010000058.1:0-814 GCF_049340165.1 Undibacterium sp. Xuan67W | reverse complement strand
TGAACTTCCCAGCTTTCACTATACAGATTTAAGCCTCATAATCTAGTTCAAAGAAGAGGTGCTTATGTCTGGCAAACGATTTACTGAAGAATTTAAAAAAGAAGCGATTAAGCAGGTAACGGAACGAGGTTATTCTGTTGCGGAAGTCGCGGAGCGATTAGGAACGACAACACATAGCCTTTACGCTTGGCTAAGTAAATACAAGCAACCACAACCCCGGCAGGCTGCTCAAATTGATGAGCAAGCAGAAATAGCTCGACTCAAAGCAGAACTCAGACGCGTGACAGAAGAGCGAGATATACTAAAAAAGGCCGCCGCGTACTTTGCGAGGGAACACGGGTAAAGTACGCGTTTATCTCCTCACACAAGAAAGAGCATTCGGTGCAGACCATGTGCGAAGTGTTCAAGGTTCATCGCAGCGGATATTACGCGTGGTTAAAGCAGCCAATATCCGCTCGTGAGCAGGAAGATAGTCGATTGCTCTCGCTCATTAAAGAACATTACTTGGCAAGTGGTGGAACATACGGTAGCCCGTGGATCTATCGTGACTTACGAGATGCTGGCGAGACCTGCAGCGTGCACCGCGTTGCAAAGATTATGCGCCGTCATCGAATAAGAGCGCAAATTGGCTATAAGCGCCGTTACATCAAAGGTGGAAGTACCGGCAAAATTGCGGCCAATTTATTGAACCGAGAGTTTAATCCTGACGCACCCAATAAATCATGGGTGAGTGACATCACCTATGTTCGCACATACGAAGGATTTCTCTATGTGGCTACTGTTTTGGATCTATTTTCAAGACGTATCATTGGCT
>NZ_JBMPPN010000057.1:0-1004 GCF_049340165.1 Undibacterium sp. Xuan67W | reverse complement strand
TAATTTTATCGAGATGTTTTACAATCCAATCAAACGTCATTCACACAACGGCGGACTATCGCCCGTCAAATATGAAGACGCTTATTTCCAGAGGCTTCAAAGTGTCTAGTAAAGTCTGGGAAGTTCACAGAGCGCAGTTAAACCATGTGCGAGACCACCGTTAGCATAATGGCCAAAACTAAATAAAATAGAACTAACTGCAATGCAAATGAATGATGAAATACTTAATTTACGTAAAATTTCAATGGTGATCAATTGAACTATTAGCGTTTCAAATAACGGGAAAAAAAGAATCACAAAAAAAATTAACGAAATAGCGCTCGGATCACTACTGAAGTAATCAGTGGAGGCAGTTTTTCCTAAAACTGCCTTAGGCACAATTAGCGAAATAACATATATGATGGGAAGACACAGAAAAAAATTTACCCCCCCCCAGAAGATACCAAATTGAAAATAATTACGAACTTTTAAATTAGGCAGGGCATGTGTTTCTAACAAATTATTCACCTTTAATTTGATTAGATTTAATTAGCATAACCAATTGAATTTCGAGGTTATTAAAATTGATTTCGGACTCCTTACAAGGCAGCGTCATTGTCTTTTCAAGATAAATTAATACTGAACTGATAACCTAATTTTGGCATTTCTCGTTTAGGCCATCAGTTCTTTTTATTCAAAAAACACAAATAAATCTAAAAATCTTAGCCTCCACAAGCACTCGTTTCTCCACCACCTGTAGTGCATCCAGCATCACCGGTACCACCCGTTTTAGTCGCGGTAATTGTTGAACAAATGGCAAATGAAACCTGAATAGTAAAGCAAATCATCCCGCCACTTGCTTCTGGCGAATAAGGGTCACCAGCACCGCCACCAGCAACATTGGACTTCCCCTAATTTCGTAGACAACTCTTAACTTCCAAATTGTTGTTGCTCGAAAGCTAGGGGACTCATCTGATTCAAATGACTATGTCGCCGTTTGCGATTGTAGAACACTTCGATGTAAT
>NZ_JBMPPN010000056.1:0-1065 GCF_049340165.1 Undibacterium sp. Xuan67W | reverse complement strand
TGGTGGCAAAATCTTGGATCTCTTCGAGCGAATCAAACAGGTGGTGCGCCAGCCAATCGTAGCGCACCGTCCGGTTGTAGCGTTCAACGTAGGCGTTCTGCTGCGGCTGCCCTGGCTGAATAAACTCGATGTGAATGCCGCGCTTCTTGGCCCAAGCCAGCGTGACCCCGCTGATGTATTCCGGCCCATTATCGCAGCGGATCATCTGCGGCTGACCGCGCCATTCGATGACCTGGTCGAGCGATCGAACCACACGCTCAGACGGCAGCGAAAAGTCCACGTCGATGACCAGGCCTTCGCGATTGAAATCATCGATCACGTTGAACAGGCGGATGCTGCGACCGTCGCTCAATTGGTCGTGCATGAAGTCCATCGACCAAACCTGATTCATCGCCGTGGGAACAGCCAGGGGCAATGGCCGTTCGCGCACGAGGCGCTTGCGCGGCTTGATGCGCAGGTTCAATTCGAGCGCCCGGTAGATCCTGTAGACACGCTTGTGGTTCCATTGAAAGCCCTTCACATTACGCAGATACAGGAAGCACAGGCCGAAGCCCCAGTTGCGCTGATTGGTTGTCAGACGGACCAGCCAGTCCGCGATGACGTCGTTCTCGGCGTTGAGCTTGACCTGGTAACGGAAGCAGGTCTGACTGATGTCAAACGCCAGACAAGCCAGGCTGATCGTTGCGCGCCCTTGGTCGACCACCCAGCGCGCCATCTCACGGCGCTGAGATGGCGCTACCACTTTTTTGCGAGGGCCTCGGCGACGATCTCAGCTTTGAGGCGTTCTTCGGCGTACATCTTCTTCAGGCGCTTGTTCTCTTCCTCCAGCTCCTTCATACGGGCCATGAGCGAGGCATCCATGCCACCAAACTTGGCTCGCCACTTATAGAACGTGGCCGTGCTCATGCCGTGTTCGCGGCACAGTTCGGGGATGGGGGAGCCAGCCTCGGCCTGCTTGAGGATGGCGATGATCTGACTGTCGGTGTAACGGGAAGGCTTCATGCAGAACTTTCAAAAATCATATTTAGAAAATTCTACTCATTTCAACGCTTGTTTGCAGGGGGG
>NZ_JBMPPN010000055.1:0-1068 GCF_049340165.1 Undibacterium sp. Xuan67W | reverse complement strand
GGCATGACCATTTCTTTGTCTTTCGGCAACTCGATCGAACCAGTCACGTCCGTTGTACGGAAGTAGAATTGTGGACGGTAGTTGTTGAAGAATGGTGTATGACGACCGCCTTCGTCCTTGGACAGGACGTAGATTTCACCAGTGAAGTGGCTATGTGGCTTGATGGAGCCTGGTTTTGCCAACACTTGACCACGCTGGATGTCTTCACGCTTAGTACCACGCAGCAAGACGCCAACGTTGTCGCCTGCTTGACCTTGGTCGAGCAGTTTGCGGAACATTTCAACACCAGTACAGGTTGTTTTAACAGTGTCTTTGATGCCGATGATTTCGATTTCTTCGCCGACTTTGACAATACCGCGCTCGATACGACCTGTTACAACCGTACCGCGACCGGAGATGGAGAAGACGTCTTCTACTGGCAACAGGAAGGCGCCGTCAACAGCGCGTTCTGGTGTTGGGATATAGCTGTCTAATGCATCAGCAAGTTTCATGATGGCTTCTTCGCCCAATGGTCCTTTGTCGCCTTCGAGGGCGAGCTTTGCGGAACCTTGGATGATTGGCAAGTCGTCGCCTGGGAATTCGTATTTGGACAGTAACTCACGAACTTCCATTTCGACCAGTTCCAGCAACTCAGCATCATCTACCATGTCGCATTTGTTCAGGAAGACGATGATGTACGGAACACCAACTTGACGTGCCAACAGGATGTGTTCACGTGTTTGTGGCATTGGGCCGTCTGCTGCGGAGCATACCAAGATCGCGCCATCCATTTGCGCCGCGCCAGTAATCATGTTTTTAACATAATCAGCATGGCCTGGACAGTCAACGTGGGCGTAGTGACGGCCAGCTGTTTCGTATTCTACGTGGGCTGTATTGATGGTAATACCGCGCGCTTTTTCTTCTGGCGCTGCATCGATCTGGTCGTAGGCTTTGGCTTCGCCGCCAAATTTCTTGGACAATACTGTCGCAATCGCTGCTGTCAGAGTGGTTTTACCGTGATCAACGTGACCAATTGTGCCTACGTTGACGTGCGGCTTGGTGCGTTCAAACTTACCTTTTGCCATTTTA
>NZ_JBMPPN010000054.1:0-1078 GCF_049340165.1 Undibacterium sp. Xuan67W | reverse complement strand
TGTAACTCTTAATCGTCCCGCATTCTGCGCACGGATGATCTTTATCAATGACTCTTGGCACACCCAGAATATATTTAAAAGTGAGTTGGTGCGTTGTGGTCAGTGAACTACCGACAGGTCCGTAGACATTTGTAACCGAGGATGTCGAAGTGAGATTGCTTAAGTCAACAGCGCTAAAAGCAATTGTCAGTTTATTTACATCACCAAATAACTGATCCCCTACTGCTCTACCTGAACAATCATAATTCCAACTAGTGTAGCGAGCGCCATTCTCATCAACAATGCTGGTCAATGAATTTAAGAGATGCCCCAACCCAGCGGAAATGCCGGGATTATTGGGGCAAGCATTGCCACTATTTATTTGTGATGCCTCGTTATAAACATAGGTTCTATACTTCCCGTCAGGGAAAGTCACCTTAGTCAGATTATTGGCATAACAAGCGACATTACGGAAGTTAAACGTAGAACAACCACCTGATGCACCATCATATTCATAGACATAGGGCAAATTGCCAGGAGTAACAATTTTGGAAATGCGATTTTTTTCATCATATTCGAACTGGATCTGCTGACCATAAGAGTCTGTAACACACAGTAGCAACCCAGCGGGCAACAAAGCACCGACCTTAATATTAGGACAAACAGGTGCATTTACAGGCAGCCGACTAATGGACGTATTGTTAGTAATACCGTCGCTGTAGGTAAAGGTTTGGGTTTGTCCAGATCTGGACCTATGATGGTAAGGATAATGTATCGAGTGTTATCTATCCCGGTAATAGCAAACGTCAATATCTTTACGAGAATGCAACTTTTCCCACAGCGTTGACAGGTATCATTGATGAAAATAATGCGCGATTTGCTACTTGGACTTACGACAATTACGGAAATGCCATCAGCTCTGAGCATGGAACTGGCATTGAAAAAGTAACGTTTAATTACCTGAATCCAGCTAACACTGCCTCCACCGGAGCTAGTGGCGTTACTCAGAACTACACGATCGAACTTGTCAATGGCTATGCCAGAATTAGTGCCATCTCTGTAAATTGTGGCTTAAACTGCACATACACCAGTAAAAAAT
>NZ_JBMPPN010000053.1:0-1258 GCF_049340165.1 Undibacterium sp. Xuan67W | reverse complement strand
GTAGATACTGTCTTGCAGATCAAGCGAATTCTGGATTAAAAGGGGTTTTAGACTTAAGGATCGTAAAAGCCAAAGAAAGTAATTTTCGCATACAAGCAACGATAGCGAGCATCTTAGGTTTTCCTGCTTGTAGTAGTCGTTGATAAAAATGGCGGATGACAGGGTTGAAGCGCATAGCGACAATAGCAGGCATATACAAGCCAGCACGTAAGCGAGCGGAACCTGTTTTTGAGATTCTGCCCTTCCCCCTGACAGATGAACCTGACTCGTACGGTCGTGGATTCAAGCCAGCAAATGAGACGACGGACTTGGCACATGCATGGCGGGAGAAAGGTAGTTCAGCAAGCAATAAGGCACTAGAAACTTTCCCCAACCCTGGAATAGACTTGAGTAAGTCGCTTTGCGTGCGCAGATCGGGATCGTCATCGATATGCGCTTTAATGGTTTGCTCAATCGCCCTAATCTCTTCTGCCAACGTGAGTAAGACAGTATTGATGGAAGGGGCAACAACTGGTAAAGAAACTTCCAGGCGGTTACGTTCTTGTTGCTGTAAATCCTTGAGTGACTCCAAGCGACGAACAAGCGCTTGTAGCTGGCGGATATTGGCTGGAAGCGGCGTAAATAAAGAAGGATTCATCACCTGGCAAAACCGTGCGATTAACTTGGCGTCGGCTTTATCGGTCTTAACACGGCTTAATGTGCTCTGTGCAAATGCGGCAATTTGTGCTGGATTAACGACGGAAACTTTGTATTTTGCGTCAAACAAATAATTCGCTAGTGCTTCGTAATATACGCCGGTCGCCTCCATGCAGAAATGAGCATCTTGCACAGACAAGGACTCACACCAGATCAGCATATCGTCGAAGCCGGAGCGTGAATTTTTAAATGTCTTGTGCTTATATTTATTATTGCTATCAAGCACAGCTATATCAAATTTTAGTTTGGCGATGTCAATACCGATATTCATCATAAAGATCAAAGTGAGGAAAATAAAGACGATTTGGAAACCTGTATGGTCTAACCTTGTGGATGCAGGCTCAGGTGCCAATAAGTGGCACTGGCCTAGGATACTGTTCAGATTTAACAGGAAATGAGATACGGGTGCATATCTACGTTTCGGGCTAAAAGCCCCAGGGTGCGCACGGCATCCCGTATCTATTCCAAATAACTTTTACTCAGCGAATAGTTGCTTTTGTAAGCATTCAATTTTCATCTATTGAATGAATCCTTATGATACAAGGGTGCGCCATGCGCACCG
>NZ_JBMPPN010000052.1:0-1264 GCF_049340165.1 Undibacterium sp. Xuan67W | reverse complement strand
TCGGCCTGCTTGAGGATGGCGATGATCTGACTGTCGGTGTAACGGGAAGGCTTCATGCAGAACTTTCAAAAATCATATTTAGAAAATTCTACTCATTTCAACGCTTGTTTGCAGGGGGGATTACCACGCATATAACTGATGTTATAACGGCACATTATGCCTGTCCGGCATGGAAAACTGCAGTATCAACCCCTTATCGCTGGACTCAGGCTATCAGGACCTGAGCAGTTTGATGATTTATATTATGATTCACTATGGTTCCTGCTTAACAAGTTGAGGTACTGACTCTTGCTCGACCACCTGAGGCGATACAAATATAGCGATTATGCGATGTGTCGCTATCCCAAGTCGGCTTATTAACTAACATCTGGATAGAAGCGCCAAAAACCTGCCCTGTTGAATTAAACGTCAGAAATTTTTGAGGTACACTTGGCATTATAGAAATATCTGTTAAGTCTTTTGCTTGAGAGCCTTGAGCAAAAATCAATATTTCAGGGGGGTTATTTCCTGGCTGATACGTACCATTATTATTGTCATCAGTAAATATAATCCAACCATCAGCCCAGCCTGAATTAGTACCTGGCGTACTGTCAGTTGTAGAGCAGGACGGAACTGCCGCATTTGCTGTCTCACTTCGGCAAATGGTCACATTTTTCCCTCTTTTAATCGCCTCTGTTCTAGCAAGTAATAATGCACCATGCAGTGAACTCGTTGCTGTTGTAATTTTACCCGTACTAATAAATGTTCTATACGATGGGATCCCAATGCTCGCCAAAACCCCGACTATCACAATTACAAGCATTAGTTCAATCAATGTGAAACCTGATTGAGGAATGTAAAAATGTTTATTTTTTAACATTATTGAATAATCCTTTATGCATGGATGATATATAACAACATTATTTGGTGATAGTGTGTAAAGATTAGCGGCTAGTTCCAGCAGATATGCGGCTTATTGACATAGGGCATCATGGCATGAAATGCAAGTAAAACGCGGGGACGAAGGCAAGGGTCTCGGTCTAGTTGATACAAATCATACGGATTTTCGGAAGAACCATACGGGGTTAAAACGGAATTTCAGCTCTTTTTTATTGGGCATTTGGATGGCGGGAGCTTGAATGCGTCGGATGTAAGTCGAAAAAAGCAAGACCCCCGGTCAATTACTTGAGCGGGGGTATGCGGAATAAAAGCCTGACGATGACCTACTTTCACACTGGTTGCAGCACTATCATTGGCGCGGAGTCGTTTCACGGTCCTGTTCGGG
>NZ_JBMPPN010000051.1:0-1272 GCF_049340165.1 Undibacterium sp. Xuan67W | reverse complement strand
CACGTTCAGTGACTTGTTTAATCGCTTCTGCTTTGAATTCTTCAGTGAATCGACTCTTTCTCATGATGTACTTCCTTCTCAGTTTTTGACATTATTAAATGTCTACTGAATTAGGGGAAGTCCAGTTTTAGATTTTTTTTGACTATGTGTTTCGTCGGAATAAAGTTCGAAACGGAATAATAAAGTTCGAAAAAGTCATAACCAGAAATTAAATAAAGTTCGAAAATTTATTGCGTGTAAATTTCACAAAATAACTAAGACTCTACTTTTGTGGCTCGGATGAACATGACTTAGCACTTTTAGCCAAAAGGTAAGTACGAAGGCTGTGAAACGGCTTTTTTATGGACAGACTTCTTTGTTAGATGCTGAAGCCAGATCATTTAGTCTTTGAACTCATTCAATGTCTAATGAATTATTGGAAGTCCATTTCACCGCCGCGCACAGTTTCTTCTTGTTTGGCGGCTCTCTTCGCCCTGGTTCTTGTTGAGTAAACTCCGACTAAGTATGAATGACGTTCTCTATCGCCGAAGCGGTAAGCGTGTACGTTGAAGACTTTCATAAAGCTCTTTCAATTCCTTTGTCGAAGGTAAAAATACACATTGGATGTTGTCTGAAGTATTTTGTTTTTGCCTGAAAACACTGGGTGATGCTGACAAATCTTTCTGCCTTATGGAACGTAACGTCAAAGTTTTCTCTGAACCAATAAGACTAATACGATCTTAATGAGCCCGATGCTCCAAATAGCCGTAAGTGCGGGCAAAGCAATCGATGTAGTCGGAAAGGCGATGAGTTGGCCTAACGTATTCGAAATAAAGAAAATGAATGCACTTGCTAAACTAGCTGAAACGATAGTTACCCCGATTTTCAACAATGGCGAGGTTTGATTCCGCTCCCTTAACTTTGTAGGTTCTCTTTGCTGTATGTTTGCAGACGTGAACCAATAAAATGGTTCCCAGAAATCATCCCACGTTTCACGTGCAGAAAGTCTTATAGACTCTTTGAGTGTTTGCATTGCTACCTCTTTTCATGTTCCACACTTTGGTAAAGTCCGAACAACTTTAGTCTAATCTTTTACCTTCCAGCCAATCCTCCGCGAACGCCTGCAAGTCACTGTGAAAAGAGTTGACGTTCGATAACTCAGGACCTGAACTTCCCAGCTTTCACTATACAGATTTAAGCCTCATAATCTAGTTCAAAGAAGAGGTGCTTATGTCTGGCAAACGATTTACTGAAGAATTTAAAAAAGAAGCGATTAAGCAGGTAACGGAACGA
>NZ_JBMPPN010000050.1:0-2034 GCF_049340165.1 Undibacterium sp. Xuan67W | reverse complement strand
GGCCTGCTTGAGGATGGCGATGATCTGACTGTCGGTGTAACGGGAAGGCTTCATGCAGAACTTTCAAAAATCATATTTAGAAAATTCTACTCATTTCAACGCTTGTTTGCAGGGGGGATTACCATCCGAACACGGATCGTGGCGGCACTCAGTCCCTCTAACTTTTTATACTCGTTAACCACTTCTGGTAGTTCGTCAATGAATCGACCTTTGTAGACCCAGTAGCATTGGGCATATTCTCGAAGTTGATTTTCACCTGATTTTAAATTTGGAAGATGTTTACGTCAGTAAATTTCGATCGCCTCTTCGATTGTTCTCCGTCGCGTTGTAGTCCGATGGCTAGTCCAAAGGGTTCTCTCGCAATAGGGGCGAACTCTTGAGTGCATTCTTTGTTGGATAGCCTAACTACTGAATGGCCGGCCAAATGCGTTTCCCGAGCTTGATATAACGTTTGACTGCTCGAATACGGTGTTCGTATGAGTACATGAACTACCTCCAAGTAGTCCAAGTTATTGTCTGTGTACTCCCAGTGGGTCATTTTTCGGTTGGCGGCAAGACGTGTAGCTGTCTCAATTCTTAAAGTTCAAAATACGGCGTTGAAAATACATTCGCCTCAATTTGAGTACTTATTCATTCAAGCTGAATTGAAACTGAACCTTTTCTAAACTATCTGGTATTAACGAGCAATACCGTTGCACAGTTCGGCTATGTGCTCTCGGATTTCTTAATTGTTAGAGTAAATGAAGGAAATATGATGACTTTGCAAACGCTTTGCAACATGCCCCAACTTGCCCATGTTCGCCAGTTTTTGTTTTTAGCAATTATCGCTGTGTCTGGATCATTTAATTCGGTTGCTGTTGCTGCAGATGCTGTGAACGGTGGGATTCTTTTTAACGGCCCCAAAGGACGTTGTATTGCTTGCCACACGCAGAGTAGCAGAGCTAATCGCACTGCGGAGCAAATTAATAGTGCGATTGCTAATGTCTCGTCAATGAATTCATTAAGTACACTTACTCAAGCTAATATCAACGATATCGTTGCATATCTAGGACCTGCGCAACCTCCAGCCGTCGTTACGCCGCAAACAGGATGGTGGTGGAACCCAAGTGAGGGTGGTAGAGGCTTTACGATTGAAAAACAGGGAAATAATATTTTCATGGCCGACTATTTGTATGAGCCAGCGGGTAGGGCAACTTGGCATGCTTCGGGTCCATCGGCTACCAATGGTTCTACTTTTACGTCGACGCTTACGACTTACCTAGGCGGTCAGACCTTGACCGGAAGCTTTCATTCAACTACCGGCACAATTAATAGCGGCGACATCAGTGTCACCTTTACGGATGTAAGTCATGGAACGATTTCCTGGCCTGGCGGTATAGTTGCGATCCAGCGCTTTGATATCGTACCAGGAGGCGCGAGTGCCATACCGCCAGCCGGAACGCCGGAGGCAGGTTGGTGGTGGAATCCAGCGGAGGGCGGACGAGGTTTTTCAATTGAAATACAGAATGGCACGATGTTTTTGGCTGGTTATATGTACGATCAAAGCGGTAATCCTGTTTGGTATGCCTCCGGTCCCAAAGCAATGCTTGATACTACAACCTATCAGGGGCAATGGCAGCAATACGGAAATGGACAAACTTTGACTGGATTGTATAAACCAGCATCTGTAATCAATCAAAATGCAGGAAACGTAAAAATTAAATTCAATACGACGACGACCGGAACATTAACATTGCCAGATGGCAGAGATATTTCGATAGAACGTTTTCGCTTTTAATCGCTGCAGTCAACTGCATTGATCACGTAGGATGAGGTTGGTCGAGAATATTTGGGTAATTACTTGAAATGTAGTCTGCCGCAGGTGACATAAAGAAGGCACCGACGCAGGCTAACTCGATCAAGTACAAAGGGTAATCCCCCCTGCAAACAAGCGTTGAAATGAGTAGAATTTTCTAAATATGATTTTTGAAAGTTCTGCATGAAGCCTTCCCGTTACACCGACAGTCAGATCATCGCCATCCTCAAGCAGGCCGA
>NZ_JBMPPN010000049.1:0-2627 GCF_049340165.1 Undibacterium sp. Xuan67W | reverse complement strand
TCAAGAACTGCTCATTACCGACCATACCGATCTTAGTGACGCCAAGACGCTGAGCCGTTGCCATCACATGAGCCACCGACTTGTACGCCACCAGCTTGTTCGGCCGCAGATGCACTTCCGGCTGATTCGGTGTCGTCGCCACAGTCAACAGACGGGACTCGAGATCGGCATTGTTCTGGATCGCAACACCATTCCAGAGAACGGTGCCGTCAAAGTCGACGTCAATGGAGATGACTTCGGGTTTTTCCTGCGTATTGGCCGGCGGTGCATTGACCGGCATGTTCAGGTTCACCGCATGATTTTGAATCGGGATGGTGATGATGAGCATGATGATCAGGACCAGCATGACGTCAATTAAGGGCGTCATGTTCATTTCGATCATGACGTCCGGTTCACCTGAGCTCCCTGAGCCTAGTTGCATTCCCATGGTGTTCCTTTCTTAGCCCTTTGGCGGGGGTTCTGTGACGAAGCCGACCTTGGCAATCCCGGCGCGCTGGGCGGTCAGGATGACTTTGCCGACAAATTCGTAGCGGGTGTTCTGGTCACCACGAATATGCAGTTCCGGTTGCGGTACCTGCACTGCGACGACTTTGAGTTTGTCGAGCAGGATGTCGGTACTGGCGATTGGGGCTTCGTTCCAGAACATGTCGCCGTCTTTGTTGATGGCGATGTTGATGTTTTCTGGTTTGGTTTTGTACGGCTGGTTGGTTTCCGATGGAAGCTTGACCGGGACCGTGTGGGTGACGACGGGGATGGTGATCAGGAAGATGATCAGCAAGACCAGCATGACGTCGACCAATGGGGTGGTGTTGATGGTGCTGTTGACTTCGTCTTCGCCGTCACCATCGTTGCCGATTGCCATTGCCATAATTATTCTCTTTCAGATAAGCGAACTTCTTCAACTGTCTCTCTCACCCAGCGCGCCTGGCGCCGGGTGGGAGTGTGTTTCTTCTGGCCGGTTGACTTAGGCTTTTTTGGACATGACGCCAGACAAGACGACGGAGTGCAGGTCGGCGCTGAAGGCGCGGACTTCTTCCATGGCACTCTTGTTGCGACGGACCAGGAAGTTGTAGCCTAATACGGCGGGAACGGCGACTGCCAGACCAATGGCGGTCATGATCAGGGCTTCACCAACCGGACCGGCGACTTTGTCGATGGAGGCTTGGCCGGCAATACCGATGGCGGTCAACGCGTGGTAGATACCCCAGACGGTACCGAACAAACCAACGAACGGGGCAGTAGAGCCGACTGTGGCGAGGAAGGCTAAGCCATCTTGCAGACGGCTTTGGACTTTTTCTACCGCGCGCTGGATGGACATGGAGATCCAGGAGTTGAGGTCGATCTGTTCTAACAGGGCGCCTTCGTGGTGGTCACTGGCTTTAGTGGCGGATTCGGCGATGAAGCGGAATGGGCTGCCTTCTTTTAAGCTGGTGATGCCGGCATTCACAGAGGCGGCTTTCCAGAATTTGCTTTGGGCATCTTTGGCTTGACCGGCCAGTTTGATCTGGTCGACGATTTTGGTGATGAGGATGTACCAGCTGCCCATGGACATGATGAACATGATGATGAGGGTGCCTTTGGCGACGAAGTCACCGGTTTTCCAGAGGGCGTCGAGTCCGTAGGGGTTGTCGACTTTTTCTTTGGCTTCAGCAGCTGGGGCGGCACCTTCGGCCGCAGGCGCAGCAGCAGCGGGGGCGGCGTCTGCTGGGGCGGCAGCAGCTGGGGCTGCACCGGCGGCGGCGCTGGCGGATTCTTGGGCGATGGCGGCGTGGGCGGTGACGGCGATGACGGCGGCGGCCAGTAGGGCTTTCAGGCTGAATTTCATGGGTGTGCTTCCTTCGTAAATTTGAATTTCAAATGCTGTTACTGTGGTTGTGGCTGTTTTTGTTGCTGTTGTTCGGTCTTGCTTATACGGGTCTTGCTGTGTTCTTGCGCTGTTCTTTCTTGCGCTGTTCTTGCTTAGTCGAGCTTCCAGACGTATTGGACTTTGGTGGTGGTGGCTTGGGGCTTGCCGTCTACGGTACCTGGTTTGTTTTTGCAGGCGCCTGACATGAGCTGCGATTTGACGGCGTTGTCGAGTCCGCGGAAGCCGCTGGATTTGTCGATCTTGACGTCGTTGACGTTGCCATCGGCGCCGATCACGACGGAGAGGACGACGGTGCCAGTTTCTTCATTACGTAGCGAGGCGCGCGGGTATTCGGGTTTGCAGCCGGGGACGTTGAAGTCGATCACGCCGGGGACCACGGAGGGGCCGACGGGTTTGGCGTCAGCGACCGGGGGTAAGGTCGATTTGGGCAACACGTTCGTATCTGGCCGGACCTGGGAGGTCTGGGAGATGGTGTTGGGGGTGACGACTTGTTGCTGTACCTGGACTTCCGGCGGGGGAATGAACGGGGGTGGCGGTGCCAGCAGCTTTGGTGGCGGCGGTGGCGGTATGTCTGGTGGTGGTGGCGGTGGTTTGATTTCTTCGACGAGTTTGGTCTCCAGGGGCTTTTGGATGAACTCGACTACTTTGACCCCTAATCCGTTGATCAGGGCGTACACGAGTACGACGTGAAATGCAACGACCAGCCCTATCCCTAGCAACTTCTTGCCCGGCTCTTGCTGGCGATTTGAAAAATCCATAC
>NZ_JBMPPN010000048.1:0-2968 GCF_049340165.1 Undibacterium sp. Xuan67W | reverse complement strand
CGTTCCGTTACCTGCTTAATCGCTTCTTTTTTAAATTCTTCAGTAAATCGTTTGCCAGACATAAGCACCTCTTCTTTGAACTAGATTATGAGGCTTAAATCTGTATAGTGAAAGCTGGGAAGTTCACGGGTTGCCAGCGCGGTTGATGCATTCCAGTAATAAGTTTCCAGCTTTGCTCTAGTTAATTTAATCAATTTTTTAAAAAAGCCTTTTTCCGAAAGCTAAATTTGATACTTTTTCTTGATTTTGATGGTGTCCTGCATCCATTTTCTGCCCGACATGATCAGGAACAGCAATTTGTTCATCTTCCGGCTTTGGAGGAGCTACTTCGTGAATTCCCAACTCTTCAAATCGTTGTAAGCAGTGAGTGGCGTTTGCGTTTTTCTTTGAATGAATTACGTGGATTCTTTTCAACTGATATTGCGGCAAGAATTATTGGTGTGACGCCAGAAATTCAAATTCGAGAAACCACTGATATTTTAGGGAGTCGGTTCCGAGAAATTGAAGCTTTTCTAATTGATGCCTATTCGGTTAATGAAACCTGGCTAGCATTAGACGATGACGTATCGCTATTTCCGCCGGATTGCTCTCAGCTGATTTTGTGTGGCGAGCTGCCAGCCATTAATCGTTTTGCAATGTTAAAAGAGCGTTTAATGAAGTTGTAAATTAGGTGAGTATCGACGCGATCTATGCCGACAGGGACACGTCGATCATCGTTCGCTAAGTCAAATACATGAACAATATCGTCGAACAAGACCATCTTGCCGTCAAGCGCGCAACCATACCAATGCGCAATTTCAAATCCTTTCGGTCAGCCAAAAACGTGCTAGGTGGCGTCGTACTCATGCACATGATCGGCAAAGGATAGTTGATGATGGAGGGTACTGAAAAGACGTTTCTTGCAGATCAATTTTACGCCTCGACAGAACAAATGCGGCCCGTTTGAAAGTGACTGGACACACCTACCAAAAATTTAACTTGGCAACGCTGCCGTGATAGAACCCGCTTGATCGCATGCATATGGTACCGAGCGCCAAAGATAGATAACTATCTAATATACATACATAGATGCCAAACTATCTTTACAGTCGGCCGGAAGGATACTAAACTATCTATATGATAAAAATAGTTAGTTAAGTATCTATTATGAAGACATTAGGTGATATTGCAGGCGAATTAACGGTGGCAAGAGATAGAGAAAGAATATCTCAAAAAGAACTCATCTCGAAAACCGGGCTGACATCCGTCACGCTGCGTGGACTTTTTAATGGCATCACTGACGTGAGAGTGACAACCCTGATAGCGGTAGCAGAGGAACTCGGATTAGAACTGGTTCTGGTTCCAAAAGGGATCGCTCGCGCTTACTCTTCGGAATCATCCGCTTCCGAACCGGCAGTTGAAACATTGGTTGGTGCCACTTTGAATAGGCCTGAAAAATGATATTTCGAGCACTCGATATTTTTATTGGCGAGCAAATTGTTGGGGTGCTTTATCAGTACGGGGATATTATTCGGCTCCAGGTTGACAATGACTACGCAAGCAATCCAAACCGTCCTCTTCTATCAATTTCTCTTCAAGCGAAAGATCCTAAGCAAGAGGCATCCTTATTGCTCAATCCAAGTACGCCTATGTTGAACTCAACAGGAGAGGGGAGGTTGCCTAATTTTTTCCAAAACCTGTTGCCTGAGGGAGTATTGCGTAAGCATATTGCCCTAGAACGTCATTGCGCAGAAAACGATTATTTTGACCTTCTAGCCGCCTGCGGTAAAGATCTGCCTGGCAACGTGAGAGCGGCACCATCAGCAATGTCTCGCGCCTTTACCACAAGTGTTGTCACGCAAAATCTTGATGCTTTAGAAGAAAGCGTAGTAGATGAACCGTTAGCCGATGCCGTATCCCTATCAGGTATGCAACCTAAGCTGGCGCTTGCATTGGATGGGGGGCGCTATGTGGCGAGACAAAGAATGGAGGGAGCACACATCATTGGAAAATTGCCGACGAACTTGTATGAATATTTGCCAGAAGTAGAGCATCTGTCATTACAACTCGCAAGAGTCGCTGGCGTAACCGTATGTAACACCACCTTGCAACCAATGCATTTGCTGATCGCGGATCATCAATATGAGCTTGGAAAAACGCAAAACTTTCTGGCGGTACAAAGATTCGATCGTGACCGGCCTGGACGGTTGCATGCGGAAGACTTCGCCCAAATTCTCAATGTGCAACCTCAAAACAAATATACGGGCGGCAGTTATGCTGATATCGCACGAGTGATGATGGCGGTGAACGGATTGGGAGAGCCGGCCGTATTGGAGTTAATTCGCCGGATTACAGTCAGTGAATTGATTGGGAATTATGATTTTCATTTGAAAAACATTGGTGTTTTACATTTTCCAGATGGCCGAATCGAACTCTCTCCAGCCTATGACATCGTTGCGTATTCGGTATATATCAAAGGGAAAGGACATGCGTTGAAATTGACAAGTAAATTAGGTCGGGGTGAATCCTTAACACCTGCAGCTATACGTCAATTTTCAAACGAGGTCGGGATACTTGAAACAAAGGTTCGCCAAACAATAAAAGAGGTATGCAGCGCAGCCTTTGAAGAGTGGGCCGACGTCATTGATGCGAGCAGTGTTTCGAATGAGCAAAAAACACGGCTCAAACGATATGTGGATGAAAGCGTTCTTATAAATGGTTTGAATAAACGAGCGAAAAAAATGATTCTGCCCGGGCGCTAATAATCCTGTTCATTATTTGTTGTTCCAAAGTTACGTTGATTTTACGTCACCTTTGGGGAACTAAATTTCGGGGTAAGCTCATGTTGTGCCGTTGTAGAAGTCGACTTTGCTAATACTGCCGCCGGTGTCACTGGCGCTGGCGCTCAGGGTGACGGTGGCTTTGCCGGCGACACTGCTGTTGGCGGCCGGCGCGGTGAGGCTGACCACGGGCGGGTTGTTGACGATGA
>NZ_JBMPPN010000047.1:0-2971 GCF_049340165.1 Undibacterium sp. Xuan67W | reverse complement strand
TCGACTTTGCTAATACTGCCGCCGGTGTCACTGGCGCTGGCGCTCAGGGTGACGGTGGCTTTGCCGGCGACACTGCTGTTGGCGGCCGGCGCGGTGAGGCTGACCACGGGCGGGTTGTTGACGATGATGGCGATGGCACTGGAGGTGGTGACCTGGTTGAGACTGTTGGTGGCTTTGGCGGTCAGGCTGTAGCTGCCGTTGGTGGCATTGGCCCAGGTGATGCTGTAGGGGGCGGTGGTGTCGGTGCCTAGTAAGGTGGTGCCTTGGTAGAAGTCGACTTTGCTGATGGTCGCTCCGGCGACATTGCTGGCGCTGGCGGTGATCGTGATGCTGGAGGGGGAGGCGTATTTGCTGTTGGCCACCGGGGCGGTAATACTCACGACCGGGGCGGCGATGGCGCAGGTCATGCCTAATAGTCCGGACAGACCCAGCAGGATAGAGAGGCATAAGGCCGGTGTGATAGTTGATGGTATGCGGCGTTGGAACACTATTTTTTCCCCTGACAGGCGGTCGGCTCGGGCCGACCGGATGATGCTGTTACGTGGCGATATGCCAGTGCCGCGGATGCTGGGCGGCGCGTTCTTTGATTAACGGTGGTGCGATGGCGTGTTCGGTCCTGACTTACTTCAGGACGACCACGGGGATATCGTCCAGATAGACGTAGTCGACATCATTACCGCCGCTACTTTCACTGAGGAGTTTGCCACTCTGATCGTAGTGATATTGGGTACTGGCTGCCGGACTACTCTTTTGTACGCGCTGTCCGAGTGCGTTGATCTGGTATTGCACGACGCCGGCGGCGGTGGTGGCAGTGATCATGCGACCTCGGGTGTCATAGGTAAATTGGGCGGTGCCGTTGTTGGTGGTGCTGCCGTTGGCGTCCATGGCAATCGGGCTGGTCTGGCTGCCCGCGACCTGGGTCAGGCGGTTGCTGCTGGTGCCGTAGCTGTAGGTGGTAGCAGCGGCGCCGACTGTCTGGGTGTTGCGGTTGCCTACCGGGTCATAGGTAAAGCTTTGACTTGCCTGGGGTGTCAGGTAGCTGGTGAGCCGGTCTAGGGTGTCATAGCCGTAGGTGGCTTGACGGGTGGTGCTGTTGACCTGGTTGATGCTGATGATGCGGTTGGCGGCATCGTAGCTGATGGCTTGTACCTGGTTGTTGAGAGTGTAGCTGGTAATACGTCCATCGAGGTCAAAGCCGCGGGTATAGGCTTGGCCTGTGCTGTTGAGATAGCCTTGGACGCCGCCAAAGGGGCGGTAGCTGACTTGACTCAGTAAGGTGGAGGCGATGCCGTCTTTGGTGGTGTCGATCTGGGTGGTGCGTCCCATGCTGTCGCGGGTGTAGCTGAGTCGCCGTCCGTTGGGATAGATGAGCAGGCTTAAGCGACCGGCATTGTCGTATTGGTAGCTAGTGGTACGTACCACGGGACTATTGTTGACGGTGATGGTGCGGGTGTCGGTCAAGAGACGTCCACGGGTGTCGTAGGTGTATTGAATCGTTCCTTGTGCATCGCTGATTTGCGTCAGACGACCTTTGGCGTTGGTGCCTTGGTCGTAGGTGTAATTAACGATGCTGCCGTCGTGGTAGGTGATGCGGGTGAGACGGTTCAGGACGTCATAGACGTAGCTGGTGATCTGCCCTTTGGCATCGGTTCGTGTCAGGATATTGCCGGCACTATCAACGGTGGTGCTGGTGGTGCCGGTGTCGGGACTGTTCAGACTGAGTTGATTGCCCAGGCCATCGAGGGTGTAGAGGGTACTGAGGTTGCGGGCGTCAGTGACCTGGATGAGGCGCCCTTGTCCGTCGTAGCGGTATTGGGTGACTTGGTTGTCCGGATCGGTCTGGCTGGTGAGGCGCCCCAGGGGGTCGTAGGTTTGCACACTGGCGGCATTGAGTCCGTTGGTGATCTTGGTGACATTGCCGACCGCGTCGTATTCGTATTTGGTGGTGGTGTTCTGGGCTGGGGCCTGCGCACTGACGCTGGTATAGAGACCAGCACCGCAGACGAGCAGACTGAGGCTGAGGATCCGGAGGGCCGGGGTCAGTGCAACGGGGTGCCGGGGGCGATGCGGGGTGGTCTGTACGGACATGGCGGAGCTTGAGATCATTGGATTAAGTGGAATCAGTATCATTGCGCCGCACCGGTGACTTGTTGCAGACGGCTCAGTGCATCGTAGATGCGGGTGATGTTGCGACTGAGGTTGCCGTTGCTGTCGGTGACGGTTTCGTTAAGGCGGTTGCCCATGTTGTCGAGGGTGTAGTGGATGCTGTTGCCGATGTTGTCGGTGATGGTGGTGAGACGGTGGGCGTCGTCGTAGGTGTAGCTGATCTGGCTGTTGTCTGGTAGCGTGACTTTGGTCATTTGTCCGACACCGTCATAGGTGTAGCTGGTGACTTCGGTGATGCCGTCGGCGCTGGTGATGCGGCTCAGTAACCAGCCACGCGGGGCGTAGGTCAGTGTGGTGACGAGTCCGTTGGGGTCGGTGATGGTGCCGACGTGGCCGTGGGGGTCGTAGCCCGATAAGGTGGTGACGTGACCGGCGGCATTGGTGACGCTGGTGAGGTTGCCTTGGTTGTCGTAGGTGTAGGTGGTCTTGTCGATGACGTCGGTGCGCGGGCCGGTGACGCTGAGGACTTGGCCGACATTGTTGTAGGTAGAGGTCCAGACCCGCGGGCTGCCAACAACGACTGCGGCCGCGCCCTGGCTGCCGTTGACGTCGGTGGTGGCTTGTTCGGTGCGTGTTAACACATTGCCGTTGCCGTCGTGGGTGTAGAGGGTGCGACGCAGGGGTTCGTTCACTTGTAGCGGAATCCGGTAGGTCGGGTGCCAGCTGGCCGTGATCGTTCTGGCGCTGGCCGTGCCACTACCTTCCACCCGGCTGGTTTCCAGATTCCGGCTCAGGTCGTAGCTGTAGCTGGTGACCGTCCCGTTGAAGTCCGTGCTGCTTGAAACGTTCCCGTTTGCGTCGTATG
>NZ_JBMPPN010000046.1:0-2976 GCF_049340165.1 Undibacterium sp. Xuan67W | reverse complement strand
TCGGCCTGCTTGAGGATGGCGATGATCTGACTGTCGGTGTAACGGGAAGGCTTCATGCAGAACTTTCAAAAATCATATTTAGAAAATTCTACTCATTTCAACGCTTGTTTGCAGGGGGGATTACCACCCCAATCCTATCTGATACAACAGCGGCAGCAAAAATGGCAAACCGCCCAATCCCAGTCGCGTAATAAAACCGCCGACTACCGAGACACGGAAGGTCCTTATCTGAAATAAATTCAGGCGCAATAAAGGAAAAGGAATTTGTCGCGAGTGCCAGCCATATGCCGCCAGCAAGCTGAGAGATAAAGCAAACAACACCATCGTTGACGTCACATCAATCGTATGTTCACCAAAAATTTCAAGCAACCACGATAGCAGCGCTGTGCCAGTGCCAAACAGCACCAGGCCAATCACATCAAGCGGTCTTGGTTTGTCGCCGTAATAATCCGGCATATGACGATGAATCAGATATTGCGCTGCTAGACCGACCGGTACATTGATAAAGAAGATTACCCGCCATGACATCCAGTGCACGATCAGACCACCGATAGTCGGACCCAATAAAGGACCGATCAGCGCGGGGATAATCACAAAGTTCATTGCCATCAGCAATTCTGATTTGGCAAATGTACGGATGATCGTCAGTCTCCCCACTGGCATCATCATCGCAGCCCCCATTCCCTGCAAGATGCGTGAGGCGATCAGCATTGGCAAGTTCAGAGACAAACCACATAGCACAGACGACAAAGTAAAAATCGCCACGGCAATACTGAATACTCGCCGTGTACCATAGCGATCAGCAATCCAGCCGCTAATCGGGATGCCGACAGCCAAGCTCAGGATATAACTCGTGACCACAGCCTTCAGGCTCAGCGGTGACACCTGCAAACTCGCCGCCATTGACGGTACTGCAGTATTAATAATCGTCGAGTCAAGCTGCTCCATAAACAGCGCCGTCGCAACGACCCAGGGTAAATAGCGTTTGACAGTAGCGGCGTGATCCGTTGTTTCTGATATGGATGACATGGTGCGATGAGAAAGCGTGGCACAAGGAAGCGATGATAGCACCCGGTAGAGAGATGAGTTACTCTGGTGCTGATGTCATCTAAATCATTATGCTAAACAGTGCAGAACACATCAGGGCTCATCATGATGAACCCTACAGACAATAAGAAACACATTCTCATGCTGAACGACGAACAACTAAAAAACTAAAAAACCGTCTGCATAGATTGCACTACCAGAATGATCCCGCTCCATCGAAAGAGACACTTTTTACGATAAGTCGCGCACATCTTCCCCACATCCCGTTTGAAGATCTCGATGTCCCATATGTTCGGTCAATCTCATTGCAGCCTGGTGACATAACGCATAAGTTGTTGACGGAGCAACCAAGTAGATTTTGCTATAAATTGAATTACTAACTGCCACTTCTCTTATCCACGCTTGGTTTTACATGCCACCTGCTATCCGAATGTGTACACAATAGTAATACCTACTGCTTATCATTCGATTATAGGCTATTGCTATTGGTTTACGATGAAAGTAAATGGATCAGGGACGTAGGATTTAGTGATTGTTTTAGGACTCCGCTGGTAATAAATGCGACGCAAAATAATCGATATTCTGAACTTGGAGGGGCCGAAAAAGTTAGGGGCGCAGCATCGACTTATAAAGACTGACGACAATTACTATGTTCTGAGAGGTGAGCAGGCGAATCAGATTGGCGGGCGCAATATCAATCTTCATTAAAAGAAAGTATCTAGCTTTATTGACTTCTTTTCGATTAGTTGAGATTTAGGGCTTAGGGCTACATCAGGAAATGTTTCAAATGTAAGTCCTGCCCCCTTTTACATGCCTAGTTAATTACTCTGACGATATTTTAGATAATTTAATAAGGGCAAAAAAGAGTAAGCTAGAAAAAAGATTTTCATTACATGAAATATTGCAGCCATGATATCTGACTCGGTACTTAATAATCCAATCTTTGCGGTTAGAATGAACATTGCCCCAGTTGAAATATAATCAAGCCAAACAATATATGGCGCAACACAGACTGTTAAATTCGTTCGAGAATCGAGTTCTATCATTTTTCGACCAAAGTTAAGTCTGCAAAATACATAAATCAATTCTAGAGCACTGATAACAGTATAAATTGAATCAAAGTTGCTATTAGCAGAGTTTTGTATTAAAAATAATAATATTGTTGAAATGATGCTATTTGCAATCACGTACAATGGTAAAAAACGGCGGTAATGGCTCCATTCTATTGCCGAAATTTTACGATATTTCTTGCTTACAATTAACGGGAAAAATGAATTAATACCTACTTCGTTTTGAGATGATAATAAGAGCATACAATTCCCATTGGTTATTTCAAATATTTTCTACAATGCTATTCTCAATATGAGGGTTTCAAAACGTCTGAGACCCTCACATTTTTAATTCAATTAATTGCCAGTCAGATATGCAAGCCCTGCACCTGCAGCGACAATGCCAGCACCCAGACCTAAAAACGCACCAACAGCTTGACCGCCAGGAATCAATTCAGCAACTACAGCTGCACCCCATAATATGCCACTTACCGCGCTCATTCCTTCAGAAGCTTTGGCACCGCTAACTTCATCAATTTCCAACATGCTTAATTCTTGCATCATTTGTAAATTCCTAGAAAAGTTTTAATAAACATCGCGAATTAAATTAAAAATACCGAAACAGTATCGCTACGGCAATAAAAGTATTGCAAAAGAAAGCTGTTTCCGTCAAGATATTATTTTACATTTTTTAACAAATATTATTTTGCCCGATTCCCACACCCCGCCACCAGACCCCGCTACCCACTCAACTACCGTTCGCCCATTATTCCGCCAACAAGCCATAGACCACATCAGCACTCGCCAATACGGAACCGTATTGCTGACGTCTGCCACCAGTCACCGTTGGCTAACCGCTTGGTTTGTTGGACTGATTTTT
>NZ_JBMPPN010000045.1:0-3441 GCF_049340165.1 Undibacterium sp. Xuan67W | reverse complement strand
TACCGTTCGCCCATTATTCCGCCAACAAGCCATAGACCACATCAGCACTCGCCAATACGGAACCGTATTGCTGACGTCTGCCACCAGTCACCGTTGGCTAACCGCTTGGTTTGTTGGACTGATTTTTGTCATCATCGCCTTCTTTTTTCTGTTTTCAACCACCCGTAAAGCGCAATGCCAAGGCGTGTTGTTGCCAACCTCTGGTGTGATTCGGGTACTGCCAACGCAATCCGGTGTGATCGCAGAGAAACTGGTCGTCGAAGGTCAATCGGTCCATGCAGGAGATGTTTTGTTTGTATTGTCGAGCGAGCGCAGCAGTGCAAACGCAGGAGATGCGAATAAAGTGATTTCGGGACTGGTGCAGAGTCGCCGCGATAGCTTTAGCTTAGAACTGAAACAGTCTTCTTTGCAATCCCAGCAACGGCTGTATGCCTTACAGCGACGTGCCACTGATATGGACGCGGAATTACATAAATTGGATGACCAGATTGTCTTACAGCAGCAGCGAGTGTCATTAGCCGAGCAGTCGTTTAAGCGATTTAGTGATTTACAGGCGACCAATTATTTATCGGCAGCACAATTACAAGACAAGCAGGCGGAATTGCTGGATCAACGGCAACGCCTGAGCGAATTGCAGCGCGTGAAATCCTCGAATCAACGCGATCTGGCGTCGGTTCAAGCGGATGTGCGTGATCTGCAATGGCAATCGCAACGGGATACAGCAGCACTGCAACGCAATGTCAGTTCATTAGAGCAAGATTTAACTGAGAGTGAAGCCCGTCGAAAGCTAGTCATCCTTGCGCCACAAGATGGGATTGTGACGGCGATTACTGCGGAACCGGGTCAGACCGTGAATGTCAACTCACCACTCGCTTCTGTACTACCGGTCGATGCCCAACTCGAAGCCGAAATCTACGCACCTTCGCGCTCAGTCGGTTTCGTCAAACCGGGGATGACAGTGTTATTGCGTTATCAGGCATATCCGTATCAGAAGTTTGGTCAGTATGAAGCCAAGGTCAAAGAGGTCGCGAATACCTCGCTGCGCCCTGATGAATTTACTTTACCTGGTGCGACGCTGCCAACCGGTGCCGGTGCCGAGCCTTTATATCGGATTCGTCTGAAATTAGACAAGCAATCGGTACTAGCCTACGGTAAAGCGATGCCATTAAAGTCAGGCATGCTGGTTGATGCCAGCGTCTTGCTAGAGCAACGTCGTCTGGTGGAATGGATACTAGAGCCGCTGTACAGTATTTCTGGGCGTATGTAGGTCTGATAAAAGCCATATCGTCCAACAGATCTTGAATACCTAATACATTCTCTCAGTATGTTTTACCAAGAAACTATTGATTCATGAATTTTCAGACTCTGCCTCATCTCTCTTTCTGGCGTAGCCAGCACCTACCTGTGTTATTGCAAACTGAGGCAGCTGAATGCGGCTTGGCGTCACTCTGCATGATCAGCAGTTACTGGGGGCATAAAATTGATATCGCCAGTATGCGTCGGCGGTTTTCTGTATCGTTGAAAGGTTCCACACTCAAGGGCGTCATGGCAATGGCGCAGGGCTTGGCCTTGCAAACTCGTCCATTGAAATTGGACATGGAGCATTTGCCCGACCTGAAATTACCGTGTGTCTTGCATTGGGATTTGAATCACTTTGTCGTCCTAAAATCGGTGAGTCGGAGTCATGCGGTGATTCATGACCCGGCAGTAGGCGAGCGTCGCTTGCCGCTTGCTGAGTTTGCTCGGCATTTTACGGGTGTAGCGCTAGAGTTGATACCAACTGCTGCCTTCGAAAAGAAACTAGAAGTACAAGAGTTTTCCCTGTTTTCTTTGATGGGTCGTGTGATCGGATTAAAGCGTGGTTTGTCTCAGATCCTGCTATTAGGTCTGGCTTTGCAAGTCTGTGTATTGATTGTGCCGTTTTATATGCAGTGGGTAGTGGATGAGGCGCTGTTGTCATCAGATAGAGATTTAGTCACGATACTTGGATGTGGCTTCCTTCTGTTAGTTCTGCTGCAAACCAGTATAGGTGCTGTGCGATCGTGGATCACGACGGTATTGGCTACGAACTTGAATTTTCAGTGGCTAGGGAATGCCTTTGCGCATTTGATGAAGCTGCCATTACCCTACTTTGAGAAACGCCATACCGGCGATATTGTGTCTCGCTTTGGTTCTATCCAGACCATGCAACGCAGCCTGACGACGCAGTTTGTCGAGGGTGTCATTGATGGGGTGCTGGTATTAGGTACCTTTGCGATGATGCTGTGGTACAGCCCTTTGCTGGCGGGTGTCGCTTGTATAGCAGTGGTTTTATATGTCTTGCTGCGCTGGATCATCTTTAAAGCGCTGCGGGAAGCGACGGCTGAACAAATTATTCATGCTGCCAAACAGCAAACACATTTTATGGAATCAGTACGCGGTGTCCAGAGTGTGCGTCTGTTTGGACGAAATGAAGAGCGACGCGCTGGTTGGATGAATGCCCTGGCAGATCAGTTTAATGCGGAATTGCGAATCGCTAAATTAGGCGTGTCGTATCAGACGGCGAATAATTTCTTATTTAGTGCTGAGCGCGTCATTGTGATCTGGCTGGCTGCACTGGCGGTGATGGACAATCGCTTCTCGGTCGGTATGTTATTTGCATTTATCAGCTACAAAGATCAGTTCAGTCAACGAATGGCGAGTCTGGTAGATAAGCTGTTTGAATTACGCATGCTGAGACTGCATGGCGAACGGGTCGCCGACATTGTATTGACCGAGCCCGAGCAAGATCATCATGAGGTGGAGATTGCCCCTGAGCATATCGCGCCATCAATCGAAATTCGCCAGTTGTCGTTCCGTTATGCGGATAGTGAACCTTATGTGTTGAGGGACTTGAATCTGCTAATTCCGGAGGGTCAGTGCATTGCCATTACGGGACCGTCTGGCTGTGGCAAAACGACCTTGTTAAAACTATTGCTAGGGTTGCTAGAGCCGACTGAGGGCGAGATTTTGATTGGTGGTGTTAAACTTGATCAGCTAGGTTTGTCGAACTATCGTCAGTTGCTCGGCACAGTTATGCAGGAAGACAATTTGTTCGCCGGCTCTATTTCGGACAATATCTGTTTCTTCGATCCATCCCCAAACCATGAGCAGATACAGGCTTGCGCTCATCTGGCGGCGATTCATCAAGAGATTGCGATGATGCCAATGGCGTATAACACCTTGGTCGGCGATATTGGTACGGGCTTATCGGGCGGGCAAAAACAACGTGTTCTGTTAGCCAGAGCACTGTACAAAAATCCAAAATTACTGGTGCTCGATGAAGCCACTAGTCATCTGGATATATGGAACGAGCAAGCGGTCAATTCAGCGATTCAAAGAATTCAGTTAACTCGTATCATCGTGGCGCACCGCCCAGAGACTATCGGTATGGCACAGCGTGTGGTGGTATTGCAGCAGGGA
>NZ_JBMPPN010000044.1:0-3765 GCF_049340165.1 Undibacterium sp. Xuan67W | reverse complement strand
CGGAACAAGCGCCCATCGAAGTGCGTATCGACCTTGGCGGCGGAATGTTGCTCACCATCACGAGACACGGATGTTCTTCCTCAAAGGTCAGGTGCGCGTCTTCCTGTACGGCCAGCCAACGAGAATGCGCCGTTCGGCGGCCTCTATGCGCTGGCCCGGCACACTATGCAGCAAGATCCCATATCAGGTCGTGAACGGTCAGCCACTCATACTGTAGTGAGCGAAAGAGAATTCAACATCCTAAAGCGCCCCTTATCGCTATCCAGTTTTGCATTAGCGCCAAGACGGAGGGGAGCGGCGTTGGTCATGGACGCGATGATAACTTAGTTAAATCAATCGGTTGATTTAACTATTTCCTGCGCGCCGTGGGGTTTTGGTACCAATCGGTTACTGGCGGGCCCGGCGGGTTTAAAGTGGTCGGAGTGCTCGGGGCGCATGCACCGTTCGCCCGATCTCAGCTAACGCGATAGCATGGAACGGTAGTGCCGTCCTTCAAATGACCCACTTCCTCCGTGTGCTTGAACGCAATAACAATACCGGCAATTGCCAGCACAAGAGTCGCCGCTCCGACAATGGCCATGCGCCACCCGAAGCCGGGCCTACCGTAGTAGTGTACCCGTGTGGCTATGCCAGCTACGTGACCCAATAAAGGTAAACACAGTGCCAGTCCAAATAGCCAGGCATCTGCTCCCACCCGCAATACCGCGGTTTGACTCCCTGAAGGGCAGTAGCCGTAGTAGCCTTCTTGCAAGACAGAGGCGACAACGTTGATACCCATCGCCCACTCTAAAGTGGGCGCGATTCCTGTGATAGCAAACCAGAATGCGACCGTTTTGATATCCATGCCCTGACTAACCCGAGGCGTGGTGTGAGCGGCTCCACCTTTGATATCATCGGGCGGCCTCTCCACCAGCGTCTCGGCGACTGCTATTGCTTGTTCAAGCAGGTGTGACCAGTCTTTGACCGGTGTTCTGCGCCCAAGGCGGGAGAGGTACACATGGCTGTCATCCACCCATACCTTGGCATCGGGCGGTGTGTGCGTAAGCGCCCAAAGAGACGATGCTTTGTTGAGATAAATGATGAAGACCGTCGACACTTCCCGGCTCGATTCATCGGTAAGCAAGCCGGTCCCGCAATGTTCAAGCTCCAGAACCGTAAAAGCGAACGTGTCACGTCTGCCTTCGACAATGGATACCGCTCGGAGATTGTCGAGCTTTGCCGCCTTCCACAGCGGATGCTTGAACTGCCTGAGAAAGCCCTCGGGCGGAGTTTTCTTTTCAGCCATGGTTCACTCAAACCGTTTCAGTTCTTCCTCGTCTTCCCACTTTCTGCTCGCATCAATGTATATGTAGCAAGAAAACGCAGCACAGATCAGCAAGGCAATGGGCCCCAAGACGCCGTGCAGAATGAAGAACGTGACCGTGCTGGCAGCAATCACGAAGGCCCTGTAAAGGACGTTTGCAGACAGGATCAAAACCACGAGTACCAATAACATGATCATGGCCCAGATCACCCCAAAAATAAGCAGGGAGAAGATGTAAAAGACCATGACGCCAGCACCGTTGCCGCTGCTCATGTCCGTGTAAATGTGCTCCATGCTCCACCATGTATAGAGGCATGCAACAAAGGTGGTCAATCCGGTCCACAGAGGTTCGATCTTTAGTTTCATAAATGCTGAGTCGGAAGTTTGCGTTTTGAATTTAAACCAATCGGCTGAAAGTGTATTGGGGCCAAAGTGGCGTACTGGGGTCATAGTCACGATAGTAGTTGCAATGTAATGATTCGCTAAATATCAACTTCTGTCGCACGTCCATCAACCTGCGTATAACTGTTTTTTCTCCTCTGAGATTCAATGTTTTTACAGTACGTCGTACATTGACTCGTGCATTAGTCGTACGCATGGATTTGATTATTGGTCCCGGTACACTGGCTCTACGGGTGGACGCAATTAACAGGAGCATATCGCGTTAAGCAGTTCGTACGTACAAATCGGACCGCAACGGTTTAGCCGCAAACAACTGCTTCCATAGTTTCGGCGTCAACTCGGGCACCTTTGACGCTGGATGCTGTACCACGCGCTGCAATACATCCACGAAGTAATCATAGGGGTTAATGTCGTGCATGCGGCAGGTCACGTGCAAGCTTTTCACAATACCGATGTGTTTTGCCCCTAATTCTATCCATCGGTATCACCCTCAATGCCCGTTCATTGTGGTTAGTGTCAATGGATACTTCGGCATCGTCAAGGTAAACTTCCAGACCAGCGCGCCGCTCCCGAATATACGCGAGTGCACCGAGGACGGGGCTGCTGGGTAAGAATCCCCGTGCATCAAATTGTTTTTCGATCCAGGCAAAGAATTCGACTGCGATCGGCTTCACTTGTTTTTGGCTCAACGCCAGCTTGCATTGTCCACTGAAACCTTGCTTTCGGATCTGCGTCTCGACGTGATAAAGCGCTCCTATCCAATTGAGTGCCTGTTCGGCGGCATCTGGCTCCATGTCTTGCGCCTCATAGACATGCTTTGCCGCCCGGCTCGGATAATACAACAAAACAGATGTCGTCTTGTTCACCGTAGACAGACCAGATATACGCCGCTTTCAGCTTCCCTTTAACGGAGGGGCCGGCTTTGATCGGGTCTCATCCATCGATTTCATACGAGAACTGCAAATGGAATTGAGCTGGATCTCAAAGATGGGTTCGAACAAGGTCACTGCGCGGGGCATCAGTTTGGTGATCCACCCACGGCTGACCTTGATGCCATCGTCAGTCAGTTTGGAGTGCTGAAAGTACAGTGGCTGGGGGGAGGCGAACTTGTCGACGATCATGCCGGTGATGAAGCTGACATCGGCACGACTGCCGTCAACCACGCCAACCGGTGCAGGTGGACATGAAATGGTCTGGGTATCCAAGCGTTTTATGGCCGGGCGCACGTATTTGAGAATGACGTAGCTGCCAGGGCGTTGCGCCAGACGGTGACTTGCTTTCTCACCGATCACTTCCTAGTCAGCCTGGTCTCGGCCATTGATTTCTGGGTTGGGAGCAGCAATGACCTGCACCGGCACCTTCTTGTCGTCAAAGAGCAGGGCCAATTCGTCGTTGCCGTCCAGGTTTTTTTGCTTGGCCTCGCACAGGTGACTGCCAACCAGCGTCTTCTTCCCTGGCGGCGTTTGGTCTGGGATGGCGGCAAACCGGCGCCAGTTGACGATTTCAAGTTCTTTGACGTTGAGTAGTCCCGTCATTTCCAATGGTGTCAACGTCGTCGCTTCTGGACTTGTTTTAGCATTAGAAAGTGGGGTATTTTGTATGTCTGTGTTATACCGGAATTGATCCATTTATTCAGTCGTTTTAGCTATGTGATTGCTGGTATTTTTACAGTAAGTTAGGGTGCGCTTCAGCTCAATTCCTTCGAACAGGAATTTTAAGTTGGTCCAGTCCAGTTCGTGCGTCGAAACGTTGTTCCAGTTGCTGAGTAATCGGCCAAATTCGAGCCGCTTGGACCCGACCCATAATCAGGTGCGGTCGAAGTACAGCACCTTGATTTGATTGGCGCGGCGATTGATGAAGGCGAATACGTGACCGGATATGGGATCTTGCTGCATAGTGTGCCGGGCCAGCGCATAGAGGCCGCCGAACGGCGCATTCTCGTTGGCTGGCCTTACAGGAAGGCGCGCACCTGACCTTCGAGGAAGAACATCCGTGTCTCGTGATGGTGAGAAACATTCCGCCGCCAAGGTCGATACGCACTTCGATGGGTGCTTGTTCCA
>NZ_JBMPPN010000043.1:0-4214 GCF_049340165.1 Undibacterium sp. Xuan67W | reverse complement strand
CTCGGCCTGCTTGAGGATGGCGATGATCTGACTGTCGGTGTAACGGGAAGGCTTCATGCAGAACTTTCAAAAATCATATTTAGAAAATTCTACTCATTTCAACGCTTGTTTGCAGGGGGGATTACCCGCCCGATATAGCGCTCGGAACTAAAAATTCCAATATCTACTTGTCATGTGTCCCCTTAAATTCATATAGTTACTGTAAAAACATAATACTTTTTCTCAATAAAGTGGAATTTTTAGTACCCATTTTCGGAATTAAAAATTCAAATAAAATGCGCAAGGAACTAAAAATTCCAATGAAATGCAGCCCTGGTTTGACATTTTAAAATTGCCATCTATTATTAAAAAAACTGTTATCTCAAAAATTGAGTCTATCCATTAAGAGGTGGCTCCATGTCGATAGATCAAAGTCAGTCTTTGCGCTCTAAGCAACGGACAAACATAATGCATGCCTATAGAGGGAGAGGGCGAGGCAACTCGAATCTCTGGCTCGTCTATATTGTAAAAACTAATAAAGACTATATTCTGCCAAGCGACCGACAGCTCGTTCATTGGTTGCATTATCTCGAAACAAATCCTGAGGTTAAGTCATTTGATTTAGAGCCGACAGCAGTTATTTCGGCGGACTCTTATGAAACGCGAGCTACTGAACTCGATGCCAAAGTTCTTTTGGTCAGTGGGCGAGTGGAATGGCATGAAGTAAAAAGCGATGACGAAGAGATTGCGCCAGGAAAATCACAGCTTGAATCGCAAGCCGCGGCAGCTAGCACTGAAGGAGTTACATATAAAACTTTTTCTGATAAAGACCTGTCACCTCACGTTCGAGTCTCATTGCGATGGCTAAAAGCACTAGGTTTTGCAAGTGTCTTGCGCGATCGTGCTTTTGTTCAAGAGTCAGTAGCATTACACAGCATACTTTTATTACGGGAGGCTGGGACGATAGCTGATTTGATAAAAGATTTGCCCCACGTAGATCCTGCGATACTAAAAGGTTTGCTGATTCGACTAGCAATTTCGGGACATATTAGTCTTGATCTCCAAAGGGGAGGTTTCCGATCCGCTTCAATATGGCGCTTATCAAAGCATGTGGTCTCGTAACCAAGCGTTTGCAGTAGCGCCAAGTGTCGATCTTTGGCCAGATTTCAATCGAGCGCTATTGGATGATTCGGAACGAGATGAATTTGAACGTAGGGTAAAAGCTATTAAGCTTTATGCTCATGGAGAAAACCTGGCAGAAATTCAACGAAAAACAGGAGTCGATCCAACGGATTTGCCACGTTTGTCTGCCAGATGTCTAATGCTCGCGTCGGATGGAACAATTTTTGGATTTAGAGGGTTACGAAAATTCACGCGCCTAGTCCCTTACGAAAAAAAATATCTAGCCGGTCCCAAAAGACAAGAACAACGTGGCGGCCAATCTGGTTCTCTTGGATATCTTAAAAAGTTGTTTCCAGACATAGAGTTTGAATTGGTAGCGCAAATTCGGCAGGAGGCAAAATTTATCGGTGTTCCCGAACATCGCATTCGGTCCAATGTGCTTCATAGAATTTTTATTAAACTCCTTAGAGTGAAGGTGGCGAATAACGAATATCCTGCGTATGGATGGCCATTTAACACAAAGTTGCTTGGTCTTCGCTCAATTCAGAAGTATATGGCCGAAGTAACACTAAATAATTTTGCCCGCTCTGTGAACAAGCGCGGAGAGCGAGAGGCGAGAGCTCATTTAAGTGTTGGCAACGGGAAACGCCCGCTTATCTACACAGAAGAACCATTCGATGCAGTTGAAATAGACGCCTATAACATTGACGCACACAGTCTAGTAACGTTTGCCACCCCAGAGGGAACTGAAACTGATTTGCTATTGGAGCGGCTATGGCTGATAGCCGCTATAGATCGTGCTTCTACGGCGGTTTTGGCATGGCGTATTGTCTACCGCAGTGAAGTAGCTTCGGATGATGTTTTACATGTTATTCGAGATGCGGTGGCTCGACGCTGGGAGCCACGTAGACTTTCAATACCAGGACTAAATTATCCTGCAGGAGGAGGTCTTCCGAGCGGGATTCTTGATGAGGCTTATCAAGCTGTTTGGACAACTACATTGTTGGATGGTGCACTAGCTCATCTAGCAATTAAAGTTAGAGAGCGAGCAAGAAGAGTTCTGGGATTTGTAGTGAATTGGGGACCGGTGGGTCATTTTGAGCGACGTCCAAATGTAGAGAGAACCTTTAAGGAAATCGCACAGAGTGTGATGCAAAGATTGCCTTCGACCACAGGAAGCAACCCTCAAAACGGACGAGCCCGTGATGCTGTCGGCGCTGCCTTGAAGCATGGAATCTATGCCGAGCATATCGAGGATTTGGTCGAGGTTTTTTTTTCGCAGCACAATATTAAGCCCAGTGAAGGTATATCCTATCTATCCCCGATTGGATTTCTTCGCCACTATTTGTGCGGGGACAACCCTATTTGCGAAGCAAGGAGATTGCCAATGCAAGATCAAACATTAGCGAATGCTTTTGCAACGATTGAAACAAAGACCATTCGAGGTGACCTGAAAAACGGAAGGCGTCCTTACATACAAATCGACCGCGTCCACTACACGAGTCCTGTCCTTGCAGACAACGGCCTACTTTTAGGAATGCGTTTGCTTGTACATATTGATGAGGATGATATGCGGCAAGTCCATGTTTTCTTAGAGGATGGATCCGATCTTGGTATTTTGACAGCTCTGGGCAAGTGGAGTCTTACCAAGCATTCGCGAAAAACTAGGCGTGCAATTAATTCACTAATGTCGCTAAGAATACTGGTCATCAGTCAACTTGACGATCCTGTCCAAATTTATATGCAATATTTGAGTACGCCGAAAAAAACAAGTAAAAAAAACCAACCTCAGTTGACGGCGCGGCAGGCTACTGACGCTTCACGTGTAGCGTCTGAGGCCGGTATTGCACCTCAAATTTACAACAAGCCGAAAGAGGTGTCTTCTACATCGACATTATCCGAAGTCTCGGCAAGAACTTCACTGCTACAAGACACCCAAAATCAGCGTCCTCGGATGGCTAAAAATAGAAGGTGAATCTATGCCTGCCAAATCTAGAACTAAACAATCCATAGAGACAAGTGTCAACCAAGAGACTGATGCTGATCAGGCATTTTTGGGAACATCAAATTTTGAAGAAATAAATTTTACGTTTCCGTTCCAGAGTGAGTATACGCGAGAACAAAGAGATCAGTTATTAGAGGGCCACCCGATTCGAGAGCGTTCATATACTATTCCTACAATTGCTTTAGACCGAACATACAACTTGATACGTGAACGGGTTTGGGCTCGCCGCACCGGCGTTTGCTTTTATGGCACGCCACGCATCGGTAAAACTGTAGCGGCAGCATATGTCGAGGATCGGCTAAGAGAAGAGTTTGATAAAACATATATCAACAGAGTAAGTGCCAGAGAGTCTTCTAGGCCAAAGACAAATGGACATATCTCTAGACTGATTTTGGAATCACGTGGTCACGTCCTTTTGGGAAGAGAAAAAGATGAGCAGCTTTATCGCAATGCAGTTAGTGACACAATTATGGAGGTGCGAAGGCTCAAAGGCTCCTTGTTTGTATTAATTATCGACGAAATGCAACTACTATCATCGCATGATTTACAGCAATTACTGGTAATTCAAAATGCATTAGCGATGGAAAAAATTCGCTCAGTAACAGTATCCTTCGCTCAACCAGAGATCATGCAGAGGCGCAGCTCGATGAAAGCAACGCAACAAATGCAATTGATTGCGCGTTTTTTAAGTGAACCGATCATATACGAAGCTTGCGCAACAGTCGAAGAACTAAAAGTAATCCTTCAAGTTTATGATTCGGGTAGCGAATACCCCGTCAATTCCGGGCTGAGTTATACCTGTTTTTTTCTACCGCAAGCATTTGCCCGCGGATTCAGACTGAGTTCCTATGCACACCCAATTTGGCAGGCCTTAAGTGATGCCGCGGTTCACCTCGGAGGTGAACGAGTGCCAATGGAACATCTTTCTTTGACAATAGAACATTGTCTTTTGGCCGGATATGCAAACGACTCACCTAACTACTGAACTTCCCAGACTTTACTAGACACTTTGAAGCCTCTGGAAATAAGCGTCTTCATATTTGACGGGCGATAGTCCGCCGTTGTGTGAATGACGTTTGATTGGATTGTAAAACATCTCGATAAAATT
>NZ_JBMPPN010000042.1:0-6029 GCF_049340165.1 Undibacterium sp. Xuan67W | reverse complement strand
AAAGCAAGACCCCCGGTCAATTACTTGAGCGGGGGTATGCGGAATAAAAGCCTGACGATGACCTACTTTCACACTGGTTGCAGCACTATCATTGGCGCGGAGTCGTTTCACGGTCCTGTTCGGGATGGGAAGGGGTGGTACCGACTTGCTATGGTCATCAGGCATAACTTGTTGATCTGTTGTTGACTACGTTGATCGGTAGTCGACAACAAATCCAATTCAGAAGAAGCTCAGTAGAGTGTGCGATCTTATTCGCACTAATCAATTTGTTTTGTCACAGCAAGCGAGACCATCGCTTGCTGTGGTGGTTGTGACTGCTGTCGAACAGGTGGAATTCTTCCGAACTCACACATTGTCGCAAACACTTCACAATACTTGTCGTAGCCTACAACCTGCTAAGGTTATAGGGACAAGCCTTACGGGCAATTAGTACTGGTTAGCTTAATGCATTACTGCACTTCCACACCCAGCCTATCAACGTCCTGGTCTCGAACGACCCTTTAAAGAGCTCAAGGCTCTGGGAAGTCTCATCTTAAGGCGAGTTTCCCGCTTAGATGCTTTCAGCGGTTATCTCTTCCGAACATAGCTACTCGGCAATGCCACTGGCGTGACAACCGATACACCAGAGGTTCGTCCACTCCGGTCCTCTCGTACTAGGAGCAGCCCCCTTCAAACTTCCAACGCCCACGGCAGATAGGGACCAAACTGTCTCACGACGTTTTAAACCCAGCTCACGTACCACTTTAAATGGCGAACAGCCATACCCTTGGGACCGGCTACAGCCCCAGGATGTGATGAGCCGACATCGAGGTGCCAAACTCCCCCGTCGATATGAACTCTTGGGAGGAATCAGCCTGTTATCCCCAGAGTACCTTTTATCCGTTGAGCGATGGCCCTTCCATACAGAACCACCGGATCACTATGTCCTACTTTCGTACCTGCTCGACTTGTCAGTCTCGCAGTTAAGCACGCTTATGCCATTGCACTATTAGCACGATGTCCGACCGTACCTAGCGTACCTTCGAACTCCTCCGTTACACTTTGGGAGGAGACCGCCCCAGTCAAACTGCCTACCATGCACTGTTCCCGACCCGGATAACGGGCCAAGGTTAGAACCTCAAACAAACCAGGGTGGTATTTCAAGGTTGGCTCCACGAGAACTGGCGTCCCCGCTTCAAAGCCTCCCACCTATCCTACACAGATTGGTTCAAAGTCCAATGCAAAGCTACAGTAAAGGTTCATGGGGTCTTTCCGTCTAGCCGCGGGTAGATTGCATCATCACAAACATTTCAACTTCGCTGAGTCTCGGGAGGAGACAGTGTGGCCATCATTACTCCATTCGTGCAGGTCGGAACTTACCCGACAAGGAATTTCGCTACCTTAGGACCGTTATAGTTACGGCCGCCGTTTACTGGGACTTCAATCAAGAGCTTGCACCCCATCATTTAATCTTCCAGCACCGGGCAGGAGTCACACCCTATACGTCCACTTTCGTGTTTGCAGAGTGCTGTGTTTTTATTAAACAGTTGCAGCCACCAGTTTATTGCAACCCTTTCATCCTTCCCCCGCAGGGGGGTCAAACTACAAGGGCGTACCTTATCCCGAAGTTACGGTACCAATTTGCCGAGTTCCTTCTCCCGAGTTCTCTCAAGCGCCTTAGAATACTCATCTCGCCCACCTGTGTCGGTTTGCGGTACGGTCTCGTATGACTGAAGCTTAGAGGCTTTTCTTGGAACCACTTCCGATCGCTTCGTGAACAAGTTCACTCGTCTCAACCCCTTGAATTACGCACCCGGATTTGCCTAAGTGCCTTCTACAAGTCAAGAACAGGCTCTTCCAACCGCCTGACGACCTTCTGTGATCCGTCCCCCCATCGCATCATACGACGGTGCAGGAATATTAACCTGCTTCCCATCAGCTACGCATCTCTGCCTCGCCTTAGGGGCCGACTCACCCTGCTCCGATGAACGTTGAACAGGAAACCTTGGGCTTACGGCGTGGGGGCTTTTCACCCCCATTATCGCTACTCATGTCAGCATTCGCACTTCTGATACCTCCAGCATCCTTTACAAGACACCTTCGCAGGCTTACAGAACGCTCTCCTACCATATCCAATAAAGGATATCCGCAGCTTCGGTGTACAGCTTAGCCCCGTTACATCTTCCGCGCAGGACGACTCGATCAGTGAGCTATTACGCTTTCTTTAAAGGGTGGCTGCTTCTAAGCCAACCTCCTGACTGTTTTAGCCTTCCCACTTCGTTTTCCACTTAGCTGTACTTTGGGACCTTAGCTGGCGGTCTGGGTTGTTTCCCTCTTGACGCCGGACGTTAGCACCCGACGTCTGTCTCCCAAGCTCGCACTCATCGGTATTCGGAGTTTGCAATGGGTTGGTAAGTCGCGATGACCCCCTAGCCATAACAGTGCTCTACCCCCGATGGTGATACTTGAGGCACTACCTAAATAGTTTTCGGAGAGAACCAGCTATTTCCAAGTTTGTTTAGCCTTTCACCCCTACCCACAGCTCATCCCCTAATTTTTCAACATTAGTGGGTTCGGTCCTCCAGTGCGTGTTACCGCACCTTCAACCTGGCCATGAGTAGATCACTTGGTTTCGGGTCTACACCCAGCGACTAATTTCGCCCTATTCGGACTCGATTTCTCTACGGCTTCCCTATGCGGTTAACCTTGCCACTGAATGTAAGTCGCTGACCCATTATACAAAAGGTACGCAGTCACGGAACAAGTCCGCTCCTACTGTTTGTATGCACACGGTTTCAGGATCTATTTCACTCCCCTTCCGGGGTTCTTTTCGCCTTTCCCTCACGGTACTGGTTCACTATCGGTCGATATCGAGTATTTAGCCTTGGAGGATGGTCCCCCCATGTTCAGACAGGATTTCACGTGTCCCGCCCTACTTGTCGCAAACTTAGTTCCACACCGATGATTTCGTATAAGGGGCTATCACCCTCTATGGCCGGAGTTTCCAATCCGTTCTACTATCAAAGATGCTAAATCTTGCAGGCTGTTCCCATTTCGCTCGCCACTACTTTGGGAATCTCGGTTGATTTCTTTTCCTGTAGCTACTTAGATGTTTCAGTTCGCCACGTTCGCTTTGCATACCTATGTATTCAGTATGCAATGACCTTACGGCCGGGTTTCCCCATTCGGAAATCTGCGGATCAAAGTGTGTTTGCTCACTCCCCGCAGCTTATCGCAAGCTACTACGTCCTTCATCGCCTGATATCGCCAAGGCATCCACCATGTGCACTTAGTCACTTGTCCCTATAACGTTAGCTTCTAGTGTCTGCTCTTATTACTAAGAGCAGGTTCATCACTAAAAACCGGTTATAGTTCTTTACTACTATTGAGTATTACTTTAGCGTTTGCCGTATCTCAAGGAATTTGATTTTTCTAAAACTCTGCTTTTCAGCAGTGCTTTTCAAACTCTTTTTAATACTTTGTTTGTTCGATACAATCACAACCCTTCCATAATTTCCATTAACAACTGTCGTTGCTAACTTCTCTTTACAGAAATAATTTTGATTATTTCTACTTTACTTCTTCTAAATTGTTAAAGAACGGTAATTCTGTATTTCTTTAATCTCTGTTGAAAGATCAAACCTAAATCGCTTACCTTGGCACTTGACTGCGCCGGCTTGACTTAGGTTTGTACTTTTGACAAATCTTGGTGGAGGTTAACGGGATCGAACCGTTCACCCCCTGCTTGCAAAGCAGGTGCTCTACCAGATGAGCTAAACCCCCGAAACCTTGTGTGCGTCGTCAACCACCGCCACCACGTTATATGGTGGGTCTGGTTGGGCTCGAACCAACGACCCCCGCGTTATCAACACGGTGCTCTAACCAACTGAGCTACAGACCCAGGTGCTTGCTTCGAGTCTTACCGGTATCGCTACCGCTAAGTTACACAGCTTGTCACTTCTTCAGTGACTTACCTTGTTCTTTGTTTTAACAGTCAATAAGTGTGGACACTTAACTTTCAGCACAACTCTAGAAAGGAGGTGATCCAGCCGCACCTTCCGATACGGCTACCTTGTTACGACTTCACCCCAGTCACGAACCCTGCCGTGGTAAGCGCCCTCCTTACGGTTAAGCTACCTACTTCTGGCAGAACCCGCTCCCATGGTGTGACGGGCGGTGTGTACAAGACCCGGGAACGTATTCACCGCGACATGCTGATCCGCGATTACTAGCGATTCCAACTTCATGTAGTCGAGTTGCAGACTACAATCCGGACTACGATACACTTTCTGGGATTAGCTCCCCCTCGCGGGTTGGCGGCCCTCTGTATGTACCATTGTATGACGTGTGAAGCCCTACCCATAAGGGCCATGAGGACTTGACGTCATCCCCACCTTCCTCCGGTTTGTCACCGGCAGTCTCATTAGAGTGCCCTTTCGTAGCAACTAATGACAAGGGTTGCGCTCGTTGCGGGACTTAACCCAACATCTCACGACACGAGCTGACGACAGCCATGCAGCACCTGTGTTACAGTTCTCTTGCGAGCACCGCCAAATCTCTTCGGCATTCTGTACATGTCAAGGGTAGGTAAGGTTTTTCGCGTTGCATCGAATTAATCCACATCATCCACCGCTTGTGCGGGTCCCCGTCAATTCCTTTGAGTTTTAATCTTGCGACCGTACTCCCCAGGCGGTCTACTTCACGCGTTAGCTGCGTTACCAAGACAATTAAGTCCCGACAACTAGTAGACATCGTTTAGGGCGTGGACTACCAGGGTATCTAATCCTGTTTGCTCCCCACGCTTTCGTGCATGAGCGTCAGTGTTATCCCAGGGGGCTGCCTTCGCCATCGGTATTCCTCCACATATCTACGCATTTCACTGCTACACGTGGAATTCTACCCCCCTCTGACACACTCTAGCCATACAGTCTCAAATGCAGTTCCCAGGTTGAGCCCGGGGATTTCACATCTGACTTATATAACCGCCTGCGCACGCTTTACGCCCAGTAATTCCGATTAACGCTTGCACCCTACGTATTACCGCGGCTGCTGGCACGTAGTTAGCCGGTGCTTATTCTTCAGGTACCGTCATTAGCCCACTGTATTAGAGTAGACCGTTTCTTCCCTGACAAAAGAGCTTTACAACCCGAAGGCCTTCTTCACTCACGCGGCATTGCTGGATCAGGCTTGCGCCCATTGTCCAAAATTCCCCACTGCTGCCTCCCGTAGGAGTCTGGACCGTGTCTCAGTTCCAGTGTGGCTGGTCGTCCTCTCAGACCAGCTACTGATCGTCGCCTTGGTGAGCCTTTACCTCACCAACTAGCTAATCAGATATCGGCCACTCCATGAGCATGAGGTCTTGCGATCCCCCACTTTCAACCTTAGTTCGTATGCGGTATTAGCGTAACTTTCGCTACGTTATCCCCCACTCTAGGGTATGTTCCGATATATTACTCACCCGTTCGCCACTCGTCAGCGGAGCAAGCTCCCTGTTACCGTTCGACTTGCATGTGTAAGGCATGCCGCCAGCGTTCAATCTGAGCCAGGATCAAACTCTTCAGTTTAATCTCTGTTTTTGTTCATTTCTGAACTCTGTTCTTTCGAACAGTGTCGCTCACTCAAATAACTGACAGGCTATCTCTTGCGAGATATCCTATTGATTACTTTTGCGAACATTTGATATTTTTTAAGTATCACGATCAAATAAATTTGATCGCGGCGCTTTCTATCAAGTGCCCACATTTATTGACTGTTAATTGTTAAAGATCTTATTTCCTGCCTTGGCAAAACCGGGACTCTTTCGAATCAACCTATTTCACCCTTCGCTGCGCTGCAAATCGTTTTGTTTGTCAACAGCAAAGAAGCGAGATTATGAAGCACTTCCTACTTTTCGTCAACACCTTTTTTAGCCGCTTTCGTTATCCACGCTTAACTACCCGCTTCTAACTCTTCACTTCTAAAACCTGTATCAACTACTTCACTTTCTTTTCTCCCCCCGCCTCTCGACGGGAGCCGAACTATAGCAAATACCACACACCATTGCAAGGACT
>NZ_JBMPPN010000041.1:0-9568 GCF_049340165.1 Undibacterium sp. Xuan67W | reverse complement strand
CCACGTTCAGTGACTTGTTTAATCGCTTCTGCTTTGAATTCTTCAGTGAATCGACTCTTTCTCATGATGTACTTCCTTCTCAGTTTTTGACATTATTAAATGTCTACTGAATTAGGGGAAGTCCATAATGAGTGCTTCAATAGGTATCTCCAGTTTTGTAGTTTTTGCCGCATCTGTTACAGTCCCGCCATGAGTAAAATATCTTTAGATCGTCTCCTGCAATCGCAGGGATTTGGCACACGAAAATATTGTCGTGATTTGATTGATGATGGTGAGCTGAGTATCGCCGGTGAGGTAATGTCCAGCTATAAAACAACGGTTGAAACCGAGGGGTTAAGTTTTCACATCTTTGATGAAGAGTGGGAATATCGTGAGCATATTTATATCGTTTTAAATAAACCGGCAAATTTTGAATGTTCCCGTAAGCCCAGCCATCACCCGGGAGTCTTGACGATATTGCCCGAACAATTCACTTGGCGTGATGTGCAGCCGGTTGGCCGCCTCGATCATGACACGACAGGCATGTTGTTAATGTCTGATGATGGGCCATTTATCCATGCACAATCCTCGCCGAAACGGCATATTCCTAAGGTCTATGTCGCTACGACAGCCGAACCCGTCACTGAGGAACTGGTGCAGAAATTATTGTCCGGCGTACAGTTACATGATGAGCCTGCACCATTGGCGGCACAGACCTGCAGACAAATTTCCGACACACAAATAGAAATCGTGCTGGAGCAAGGCAAATATCATCAGGTCAAACGTATGCTGGCTGCTGCAGGCAATCATTGTGCTGCACTGCAAAGAACCGCAGTTGGACAATTGACGCTGGATTCGTTAGGCTTGGCAGAAGGTGAATGGTGTTACCTCTCACAGCAACAAATGGCATTATTAGTTCCTGCTTAGGTGAAGGTTTTCTAAAGGAGTCGGTATGTCGGTTATCGCAGTGGTGAATCCCAAGGGCGGCGTCGGTAAGAGTACGTTTGCGACGAATCTGGCAGGCTATCTTGCGCATCAAGGCCACAAGGTCGTGCTCGGCGATACCGACATTCAGCAATCATCCCGTACCTGGCTTTCTTTGCGTCCTGCCAATTTACCCTTGATCAGCGCATGGGATATTGAAGATGGACATATCGCCAAACCGCCCAAAGGTACAACCCACGTTGTCCTCGATACTCCCGCCGGCCTTAGTGGTAAAAAGCTCGATGCAGTCTTAAAAATCGCGGATAAAGTCGTTATCCCATTGCAGCCGTCGATTTTCGATATTCTGGCAACAGAAGAATTCATCAAAAAACTGAATAAGCATGACCGGCGTTACCAGCTGGCTGTCTTGGGCATGCGAGTGAACGCACGCAGTCGTGCCGCTGATCAGCTTGCCCATTATGTGGGCCAGCTTGGTCTGCCTGTGCTGGCTTATCTTAGGGATACGCAAAACTATATACAACTGGCAGCGCATGGCGCAACTCTATGGGATGTGGCGCCTTCCCGTGTCGAAAAAGATATCGCTCAGTGGCAAGATATTCTTGCCTGGATAGAGCGCTGACAGCGCGGTTGCTATATCGCTGGCAATTCAAACAAGCACTAATTCTTTACTCCGCAACAGAGTAGACGGGGAAAATGTTGCGAGAAATATTTCCCTTGGGAAGCACTCCTCTCTATAATGCCGTTTGCATCAGTTTCTCTGTTTCCTTTTTAATATCAAAGACTTAGTTCATGCATCACACCATTTTCGATACGCCTGTCATTAATACGTTTATGCGCTGGGCTTCTCTTTTGTGCTTGCGCTTGATGGGTTGGACGGTAGAGGGCAATGCGCCTGCCGCACCTAAATATGTACTCATCGCGGCACCACATACGAGTAACTGGGATTTTCCTGTGACCTTAATGGTTTGTTTTGCCTTGCGCCTGAATGTGTACTGGATGGGTAAAGCAAGTTTATTCCCGCCTGTTGTCGGTGCTGTCATGCGCTGGTTAGGTGGTATTCCTGTGAACCGCGAGCGTTCAGGCAATCTGGTGCAGGGTACTGTTGACGCATTTCAACAGAATCAGCGCTTGACCGTGATCGTTCCACCTGAGGGCACGCGTGGCAAAGTCACGCACTGGAAGACGGGGTTTTACTATATTGCACAAGGTGCAGGTGTGCCGATTGCGCTTGGGTATCTCGACTTTAAAAGGAAGGCCGGAGGTATTGGCAGGATGTTTGAATTATCCGGTGATATTACGGCGGACATGACGCAAATCCAGGCGTTCTACGAAGGAATTACCGGCAAAAATCCTAAGCAATTTGACGCTAGTAAGATTCAAACTAAGTAGGAAGCTGGGGGCGTTTTCAAGCCGCATTTTGCTGCCGGCGTGCATATCGGTACCTTGCTTTCTATGACAGAAGGGCCGGTTTAATCCTGCGGATAATGAGGGCAAGAGTAAAATTTCATACGCCGATTATGTGGATGCAATCGCAAGACTGTCAGCGCGCGCCGCGCATCCACAATAAGTAATGACTGTCGCTTATTGATTTATTAAGTAGAAGTTATTTAGTGGAGTAACTAGAGTAATAGGACTAAATGGACGGCTGCTGTAGTAGCTAAGTTTCTTTCAAACAGCCATTGAGTCCATCAATAATCTTAACTTCCTGTTCCGATTTTATGGCTCTACCGGTGCCACGATCGTATCTGTTTTAACTTCTTTGGATGGCGTAGGATGGTTGCCATTTAATTGCTTGATCAATAGCCAAGACAACGGCTTGAGCAAGACTTTTTGTGTCAGAGCTTCGCACCAGGGGTGTGCAGCAAGCCACACAATCAAGGCGCTGACAGCGAGTGCCGTGAGGCTGGTTAGTGCTTTGTCCAGCGTAAAAATTGCATTCAAAACGCCGGTTTCTTGCAGTACGATCAAGGCTAGGCCGTGCCATAAAAATACGTAAATGGAGCGCTGCCCGATTGCTGCCAGTCCCCAGTTCTTGCGTGACAGCAAGTGTAAACATGCCAGACCGATTACGCCGGATGCCAGATATTGTGCGATTTGATAAAGAGTCCCGGTCATATTCGCCATACCCAGACGATTCAGTGAATAACTTCCGTAAAACCAACGATAGTCGAAATCACTTTTGAGTAAAAATGACGTAATAATTGCTACTGCAACGACTGGCAGACTGATCAGCAATACGCGCTTTTTAGTACGGTCAAACAACGCTGGGCCAAGTTTCCACCCCAGTAAAAAGAACGGGAAGAAGCTGAGGGTGCGGGCAATGCTTAAAAAATAGCCGGTACTTTCTGAATAACTGGCAAGCAGGGATAGACCAACCGCAATGACCACAGGAAACTGAAGCCGCGCAAAAACCGGCAACATCAGACGCCAGCAAAGCAGGCTCATCAGATACCAAAGCATCCAATACGGCGCAAACAATCCGCTATAAACGCTGAGGCTACCTTTTAGCAACAATTCTATGCCCTCGTATAAAACTTCAAATACGAATAAAGGAATCACAATATTTTTGACTAACTGATTGCTTTGCTTATCATCCAGAGATGCTTTTGAGAGCATGCCAGATACCAGTGCAAACATCGGCATATGAAAAGAGTAGATAAAAATCCATACTGAGCGCAGGAAATGATCCCCAGTGATATGGAGCTCAATTAAATGTCCGAACACGACCAGAAATATCAAAACAGCTTTGATATTGTCGATGCGGAGGTTTCTGCTTTGGGAAGACATCAGTAATTCTCTAACTCTTTGTAAATAAGCGTTATTTTCGAAAAGACGCCATGATAACGAATCGTAGGCGATTGCGTACATCGAGTTTGTAACGAAGCTTTGCCAGATTCCTCAGGATTAGTAAAATTAAGCGTGCTACGAGCAATTATTATTTCCATGTGGAAATAACAATATGATCTAGTTACAATATGTAGCTACCTTCGAGTAGTCATATTGAGTGTCATCAGATTTTTTTCAGGGGTAGTGAAGTTCATGCCAGCGAATGATAGATCAAAGAATTTACTCACCTCGAAGATCGATTTCGAAGGAGTCGAAGAGCTAACTATGCAAAAAGCGACCATTTCTGACGATAGTCTGGATGAGTGGGGATTTGACCTTGCCGCAGTCACCACTCCGCAAGCAGAGAACCAATTGCCTGATCCGCCTTACGTTGCGCCACCACCGCCCCAGCCCGTCGCTCCCCCCAAGGAGAGGGCGAGTCCGATCCCTGTGAATAATTACTCACGGTCATCGATTAAAAAAAGTGCTGTCAAAAAGAAGGATTATTTTTCGCAATATGCTGCAGCAATTATTTTATGCATCTTTATCGTTTCATCTGTACTGGTTTATCTGCACATGCAGCGCCCACCGGCAAATACGGCAGACCTGAGTTATATGGCTTTGCCCCAAGCCGTGGTTAATATTGATGGACAGGTGACACGGGTGCAGGTAACCATTCAGGTGGATACAGACGATCAGGACTGGCTTATTGAAAACAAAAAAGTCTTGAATGAATTTTTTCAAATTGCGCTTGCTAAAGTGAATGCCGACGATTTGCGTACTCCCGAAGGCTTTGCTACGATGCAACAGGACTTAAAAAAAGAACTCAACCAGGCCATGCATACAGATAAAATTCAGGCCGTTCTATTGACCGAATTATTATTGCAAGATAAATCCTGAAAAAATGAAATCAGCACAAGCGCGACAGAGTTTGCACACACGGCGGCGACCTTGCTGATGGCAAGGCTCTTTTTGTCACGGCTGATATCTGTCACATTAACACTTACTTTTGCCTTTGCTGTAACGACCGGAATTGCCTGTGCAGAGACTATCAACCTGATGGGGGAGGATGACTGGTACCCTTACTCTGCTCAAAAAAATGGTCAGTTGCGCGGTTTTGCGGTCGATGTGATTGAAGCGGCTTATGCATCTGTCAACCTGCAAGTTAATTTTGTTGCAGCGCCTTATGCACGTTGTCTAATGCTGGTGAAGTCAGGACAGCAGCTAGGCTGTTTTGACAGTCTCAAAGATGTGAAACTGACGCAGGATTTTTTATTTCACAAAGAGCCGATTTTTAAAGCGATGATCGGTATTTATGCCAAAAGTGATCAACCAGAATCCCGCCTGAATGCTGCCAGCCTGTCAGGTCATAAAGTAGGCCTTACCCATGGTTATACCTATGGGGATGAGGTTGAAAAAAATCCACAAATTGTGCGAGAAATCGCTCCCAGCGATCTGTCTAATTTCCGTAAATTATTACGAGGGAGATCGGACTATTCTTTGGTCTACACACGAATTGCCGATTATCTGATCGCCACGTATCCAACCGAATTCAAAGATAAATTCAAACTGCTAGGGATCGCAGTTGAGGACAAGCTTTATGTCAGTTTTTCAAAAAAACAGCCAGATGCTGAGCGTTACGCAAACCTACTTGATAAGGGACTGTCAATAATACGCAGCAATGGCACTTATCAAAAAATAGAGCAAAAATGGCGCACTCCTGCACCTTAGAATGGTCAGTCGGTAATTAAATTGATGAAGTAATGAACGAGACAAAATGAACATAGATGGATTGTGAAATATTGTGTATTTACTCATTTATTGAAAAAGAAATATGTTAGTGTAATTAACACATCAAACATCTCAGATGCCTCTCATGACTACGATAGAAAAAACAAGTGAGTTTGAGTTCATTGAAGGTTTAACTGCAGAATTGTCGTCAAAAGAATTGATTTTCCCCACTTCTTTAAACGCGACGATGAAAATCCGCCGGGCGCTTAGCCATCCGGATATGCCTATCGATACGATTGTTCGCATCATCAGTGCAGAGCCTGTGTTATCAGCGCAAATTCTGCGAATGAGTAATTCTGCGATGTACAACCGCACAGGTAAAAAAATAGCTGACCTGCGCGCGGCGACCTTGCTGCTTGGATTTGCTGTAATTCGCAATATCGCGATCTCTGTCGGGATGAAACAGCTCGCAGAACATAAAGCTAACGAGCAGCTATCGAAGCAGCTTGATGGTTTATGGACCAGAAGCTTACGCGTAGCGGCTTTGTCCGGTGTAATTTCCCGGCACCTCCCTAATTCCAGTCCGGACAAAGCGATGCTGGCGGGCTTGCTGCATGATGTGGGGAAGTTTTACATCCTCAATAGAGCACGCCATTATCAGGGACTATTTGTATCGAATGCTGCCTTGTGGGAGGTTATCGATCAATGGCACGCGGAGATTGGTGTGGCGATCCTGGAGAACTGGGATATCGACGAGGATATTCGCGCGGCAGTTATGGATCATCGAGCCTGCCAGTTGCCACATACGATACGACCAGGTTTGATTGACGTGGTCGCAACGGCGGATTTTCTGGACGGGCATTTTGTCACAGATTCTCTCGATGACATTAACTGGCAAGCCTTGCCGGTACCACTCAAAAATTTCCAGATTGATCTAGAAAAATGCCAGATTCTGATTGCCGAAACAAAGGTCGAATTAGGACTGGTACTGCGTGCCTTAGCCTGATAGCCGGGTTGTTAATCCAGATTTAATTTTCACAGTCCCGTTCTGTAAGAACTTCAGACGCAATTTTCTGTGGATTGGCTTCTCATTTGATGAATCCGAGAGCCGGGCGCGGTATATTTTTCTTTCTACAGAACAAATTATCATAATTCTAGTCTAAGCCACATCGAACTAAATCGGTGTGCTTATGCCCCATCTCGCCTCAGCTTCGTCGTGCCTGGGTTTGTATTTACGTTTGTAGTGAAATTCGTATAGATGATGATACTGAGAGAGATGCTGATATCGTTTATTATTTCGTCATTCCATTCTATTTCTACCAACAGTCGCTCTGCCTTAGTGTAGTTTGGGTGGCGGTTGGCATGATTGTTTTTTAATTTAATTTTCACTAAATTTTGATAGAGAATTGCCTTGTTAACTAGAATAAATACAAAAATGCTGCCAATCACCGTATTGGCAATGGGGACACTGACCCTTCTTGCGAGCCTAAGTCCATCCGCTCATGCCGATGAAGGACAGTGGCAACCGCATCAATTACCGCAATTAAAAAATGAGCTGAAGCGTATCGGGATTGCTATCCCAGCAGAAAAATTAGCCGATCTCAGCAAGCACCCGATGAGTGCCATGGTCTCGCTGGGTGGCTGTTCTGCTTCTTTCGTATCGAATGCCGGCCTGGTGGTCACCAATCATCATTGTGCTTACGGTGCAGTCCAGCGTAATTCCAGTGCGACCCGTAATCTGATCGCGAATGGCTTTCTGGCAAAAACACGCGCTGAAGAATTACCTGCCGGATCCAGTGAACGAATTTATGTGACCGATAAAGTTGAGACTGTTACCGAAAAAGTCGTTGGTGGTTTGAGTGCCAGCCTGTCTGGTCGTGAGCGCAATCAGATGATACAAAATCGTATCAAAAGCCTCATCGCAGAATGCGAACAAGACAAAGCTTATCGCTGCTCTGTGCCCAGTTTTCATCGCGGCCTCGAATATTATCGTATCCGTCAATTAATGATCCGTGATGTCCGCTTGGTCTATGCCCCTTCCGATAAAATCGGTAATTTTGGCGGTGACATCGATAACTTCGAATGGCCGCGCCACACCGGCGACTTCTCATTTTTGCGCGCCTATGTCGGTAAAGACGGACGTCCTGCGGACCCATCCCCGGACAATGTTCCTTATCAATCAAAAGATTTTCTTGTGGTGTCTGCCGAGGGTATCAAAAATGGCGATCCAATCCTGTTGGCAGGTTATCCGGGACGTACCAGCCGCTATAAATTGCCGACAGAAATTCGCTCGGCACGTGACATCAGTTATCCGCGCCGTGTCGCTGAATCACAGGCCGACCTGGCTATCATCGCCAAAGCAACTCAGGATAATTCTGAATCTGTCGTACGCTATGCGAGCGTCGCAAAAAGCATCAACAACGGTATGAAAAAAACGCAGGGTTTGTTGGATGGATTTAGTCGCAAAGATATCGCTGCAATCAAGGACGTTCAGGATGCAGAGTTCCGTCACTGGTTTGCTGACCACAGCGAAGCCGGAGATAAAAATTTGTTGGCTGAACTCGATGCCGTAATCGCTTCCGATACCAGCCTGAGCGAGCAGGAATTCGCCATGAATGTCGCCCTGCATAGCGATTTATTCCGCAGTGCCCGCAGTCTGTATCGTCTCGCACTGGAGCGCAAAAAGCCGGATGCTGAGCGTGAATCCGGTTATCAGGATCGTGATGTACCGTTTCTCAAAGCACGCTTGTCACGGCTGGAACAATCCTTTGTCAGCAGCGTTGATCAGGCGCGCTGGCAAGCGGCGCTGCAGCGTTATCAGCAATTGCCGGCAGAGGTACATCCTGCGGGCTTAGACGCCTTGTTGCCGACCACAGACGCGATTGCCGCGATCTACGCGCAGACCCGGCTTGCAACCACAACACAACGTTTAGCATGGCTAGACAAAGATGTCGACAGTATTGTGCAATCCGATGATGCTTTCTTAAAGCTGGCTGTGAATGTGTACCAGATCGGTGACGCAATGGAAAAACGCCGTAAAGACATTGATGGCAATCTGGAGCGCATTATCCCGCGCTACATGCAAGCTTTTATTAATTTCAAAAAGACCCAGGGAAAGCCGGTATATCCCGATGCCAATTCAACGCTGCGTGTTACGTTTGGTACGGTAGCACCTTACTCGCCGCGTGACGGCATCAGTAAAGGTCCGTTTACGACAGTTGAAGGTGTGATTGAGAAAAATACCGGTAAAGAACCATTCATCGTGCCACAAGCGGTGCAAGATGCGGTCAGGGAAAAACGTTATGGGGTATTCCGCGATAAAGTGCTTGGTACGGTACCAGTCAACTTTTTGTCCAGTGCTGATACGACGGGAGGTAATTCCGGCTCTGCGGTCATGAATAAACATGGCGAACTGATCGGTTTAAATTTCGATTCAACTTACGAATCAATTACCAAAGACTGGTATTTCGACAGTGCGATTACCCGAGCTATTCATGTCGATATTCGCTATATGCTATGGGTGATGAAAGAAATTGATCATGCCGATAACCTCTTGAAGGAAATGACGATTAAATATCCGCATTAATTGCCGGCATAGAACTGACATTAATTATTCATGGACAGATGAATACAAAAAAACCAGAGCTAATCTCTGGTTTTTTTATTTGTCATACTGGATTTCTAAAAAATCTTTAACCGATATGTCATGGAACTGATTACTCCGATCTTTTCTCAGTATTTCAGTATCTCAGTGTTGAGAACGCTTGGTTTTTGCATAATTCCTATTGTTGTTATTTTTCGATTTAGAGATTTTTAGAAATTTTCAACTTGTATCCCACAGTCCTGATGCGGCTCTCCGGACGATAGTGGTCAGGGAGGCGCATGAAATATACGTGTTGTGATCTCAGATTCGTATCAAGCATGTATTTTAATGTCGAGGTTGATGCGTAACCGGTTCCGGAGAGGGGTTATTTTCAACGGAACCTAAACCCGGCACAATCCCCCCAGTTCAACATCACGGAGCGGGAAAGGAGTAAGCCGACCTCAGATGTCTCAAAAGAATCGACATGGCGTCATCACCTGACAC
>NZ_JBMPPN010000040.1:0-13176 GCF_049340165.1 Undibacterium sp. Xuan67W | reverse complement strand
ATTTTATCGAGATGTTTTACAATCCAATCAAACGTCATTCACACAACGGCGGACTATCGCCCGTCAAATATGAAGACGCTTATTTCCAGAGGCTTCAAAGTGTCTAGTAAAGTCTGGGAAGTTCATTATGTGGGTGCAAAAAAGAAACGCCCAGATAAAAAATTCTTAGGTAGTGCTTACAAAGTTGAGCGTTTACAGTGTAGGGTTTCTTTGTAATGTCACCTTAGCTGCTTAATTTTTTAATTGGTGGGTGTGAGTTAATAGGAGCGCTGTCGCATCCTTACGAATGTTATTTAATGAGGGATCTTACAAGGTCCCTCATTGCAATAACATTACTTAAATGCTGCCACAAAAACCATTACTAATATCCGCAGACAAGCACGTTTGACTCCGTTATTACTAACAGAGACTTTGCCGTCTAAAGTTAGTAAATGAAGCAGGGTATTTTTGGCAGCGACGCCGTTAGTTAAGCGGTTGTATTGACCAAAATTCCCGAATTAAAAGTATGATAATGATCACTGTTTGAAGTCGGCGTTATGTTAGTGTTTGCTGGCTTTTGATCTCGCTTCAATTGTTCTAAGGCCGCTTTTTGTGCTTGTATTGCTTGCAATTGTTGGATTTGTGTTTGTATTGCCTGTATTTGCAACTGCAATAGTTTTATCCTATCCTTCGCGCCGGGTGACGTATCCCTAGAAGCATCTTGCAATTTTTTCATGAGCCCAGCCATTCGCTTTTGCAGCAAAGCAATTGCGTTATCTGAATTACCAATGGCACCAACGGTGACGTTATTGCGTCCTACAGAGATGAGCATATGTACTTTCGTACGAAGTTATGTTTGTAAGAAGAAGAGAGTTACTATATGTAATCAAATATGGTTTAGTTCAATTTTTTACTGGACTAACTTCAGTAGAGATTACTTATATACAGATATATAACTGCTAATAGTTAATCATACGATACAGACTCCCTATGTTGTTATATCGCTAGTAGAAATATTTATGACAAAAGAAAACACTAGTGCATGTGGTTTAACGGAAAGCGATTGCTCTTATGATAAACGCAGAGCCGTCGCAGACATTCTTTCACTCATCGGAGATAAATGGACAGTGATGGTGGTGGCGGCGCTATCTTATAATGGAGTAATGCGATACAACGAGATTAACCGTCAAATTGAGGGGATATCACAACGTATGCTTACGCTTACTCTCAAAGGATTAGAACAAAATGGGTTGGTTACCCGCACGATGTATTCAACCATTCCACCACGCGTTGATTATGCTCTTACTGAACTTGGTTTGAAATTAGTGGTACCGCTGCGAGCATTGTACGACTGGGCTGAAGAGCACAGACCGGAGATGCTGGCTTCAAGAGATGCTTTTGAAGATCGTGAGCGAATTAATGCACCGCGACGTGCGGAGTTTTATGCCGCAAAATGAATAAGATTATCTTAAAATGAGCAGCAATATCTGGCACGTCTCGATTGTTTACCTTGTTAAAAACTGGTTTCGTCTGCAATACGATGGCATCGAATATAGTACACAATCATTCTCTCTTTTCCAAAACACGTAAGGCAATCTTATTTTGACGCGCTAAGATCTTTTAATAGTCTCGCTAATTCTCGAGAGCCTAGAAAATGCGCTTTGCCTGCCTCTATTATTCGACGCACGTCATCCGGGGGGAGACTAAGCGCAGTAGGCAATGTCCGTAAGCTTTGATGATCTCCTTTCGCTTCGTCTGCATCGAGGTTCACTTCAATGAAGTAGGCCTGCATAGGCTTTCCATCGTATTCTGACGACTCGTTAGACCAGCGTGTCAGTGCCTCGCGCAGTAGCTCCAGAGAATCATTTGAATACCGACCCAATGGTATGTCTGCTACTGCTTGGCTCACTCGAAAAAGTGACGGTACCCGATCGGAGCGATCGGAGTCAAAACCAGAGTGGCTTTCAGCGTTCACGACAATAAAAACAAACCAGCGTATTCCCTGTGTACCGCTTTCATTTACTACTTCACGAAAACCGCCGCGTGCCAAAGTTGATTCCAAAGGGCCCCGTGTAGCAAGATTATCAGCCAGACCTCCATCCAGCAAATGGACAAAGGGTCGGTCCTTCTTATCCAAATAAGTGCTCGTAAGTTCGAGCTGTTTTGCTTTTCGACGATCACCAAAAAGGCCGTACAAATCGAGGTTAGCGTCGACTGGACAAGGCCCAGAATAATTCTTAAGGGTAAGCGGTGATAGCACAATTGGAACGGCTGAAGAGGCCGCCACTGCCGTGGCCAAATGAACACTCGCCAAATCAGAACATAGGAGATCGAATTGGTCTTGAACAAACTCAAACCGAGCTCCAAGAGACATATCAGTGGCACTAATTGAAATCCATGGTCGTGTTCGCCGCGCAAGTAGGTCAGCATAACGAATGCCACTGAATATCTCTCTGTCTAGAAATGCTGCTAACACATCACTACGTCCGTATCGGTCTGAGAACAACCAATCCAAGTTGGTGGGTGATAAGAGTTCGCGGACAAAATCTGATTGAAGATCGCGCATCAGAACTTTATCGTAAAAAGCAGGAAATATTGCATCTCCATGTGCTCCTAGATATGCCGCAGTCATACTGCCGCCAGACACCGCACTGACAATATCGAGCTCGCCAAATAGTGTGCGGCGGGTACCATTGACTTCAACAGCAGTCTCGCGCATGGCATCCAACACGCCATAAGCCAACGCCGCCGCCCGCGCGCCTCCGCCAGAAAAAGAGGCTGCAACGAATAACTCATTTCCATTGGTTGCTGTAGGCGGAAGGGCGCTCATGCTATAACCTGGCCGCTGCACCTTGGGGAGCAACTCAGAGTTATAGGCCGGACGAATGGTGCTACATGCCGAAAGCAGACAAAGAATCACCGCAATTAGTGGAAATCGTAGAATAGCCAAGTTCATATTGAAGTAAATTGTATTGGAACGTTTTCTGGTTTTGAAGCAAAGACATGTAGTACAAAGGACATGTCGCGCAGCGGACAAAATAAGGTAATCGTAATGTTACCGAGATTCAATTGAGTACATTTAAATTAGTGCACGCTATGTCATTCATTTGTCACATCTCCTATTTATTCCGCTTCTGGTGCAGCATAATCCGCAGTCAATTTTTCGACGACAAGGTCAATAAATGTTGAGACCGCCAGCGGCAAGTATCGTCTGCTTGGATAGAGCACGTGAAGATTGGCACCAGCAACTTTGAACATCGGAAGAACTGGCAAGAGCGTTCCAGATTGCAGATCAAGTTTCGTAACAGGATTGGGTAATAAAGCGATACCAATTCCAGCCACGGCGGCCTTTCGCACCGATTGCACTGTGTTGCCACAAAAACGAGCAACAAATTGAACTTCTTCCTCAACATCGTTTGGCCCAGAAAGGCGCCAGGTTGTATTGCTTCCAGGCTGTGAAAATGACACGCAAGAGTGCGTCGTAAGGTCCTGTAAAGAACTTGGCATGCCATGCGCAGAAATGTAAGCGGGGCTTGCCACCAAACTACGATTTCCATCACATAACGTCTGCCTTCCTATATATCCGGAGTCTTGCATCGGACCGCCACGAAAAGCCACGTCAATCCTTTCTGCCAGTAGGTCAACCTTGTCATCGCTAAGTTTGAACTCAATCGATACCTTGGGGTATTTGGCCAAAAAACCTGCTGTCCAATTCATCAAAAAGAAGTCGAAAAAATCGGCTGGAGCAGCGACCCTGATAAGACCACTGGGTTCCTGTGTGCATTTCATTAAATCGTTTGCCGCCGCGTTGAGACCTTCAATTTCTCCAGCGCAGCGCTCGTGAAACATTTGCCCTGAACTTGTAAGCATCAGTTTCCGCGTTGTGCGTTGAAGAAGTCGGATGCCGAGATGATTTTCCAATTGTTGTATGCGTCTACTTATTGTGTTGGCCGGTAAGCCTAGACGTCTTGCTGCTTCAGCAAAGCTACCGCTTCGAACCACCACCACAAAGAGTGCTATGTCATTCAGGTCTAACATAAATTTTATTACTTGCAAAAATGGATGAGTTAACTACGACTATACCATCTATTAAACCAATCTAGTTAATCGTATCATCGCAATACATCACCACACCTTAGGTTCGTAGCCACTTAATCAATTAGGAATATTTCGTGAACACATCAACTAATAGTGAACAACGCACAATCGCCTTTCGCACGCGCGGAACGACTCATGGGCCAATTACACGACTAATGAGTCCCGGGGATCTCGGTAATTTATTGAAACCTTTTGTATTTCTGGATCTCGTTGATTTCAAATCCCAGGGCGGACAAAAGGGCTTTGGCATGCATCCACATTCTGGGCTCGCGACTCTAACCTTTTTGTTGGAGGGCGACGTGGTTTATGAAGACACCACAGGAAAGTCGGGAGTGTTGCCCGCTGGTGGAGTTGAGTGGATGCGCGCTGGCAATGGCGTGTGGCATAAAGGAGGACCGGTTAGTGGCTCTCGCATTCAGGGTTTCCAGCTTTGGGTTGCGCTTCCCCCAAACGAAGAAAATGCGCCAGCGCAAAGTCTCTATCTTTCACCTTCTGAGGTTCCACAAGAGGGTCAAGTACGAGTAATGCTCGGTCGATATGGAGCCGCGCAAAGTTTAATTCCTGCTCCGTCTGATATGACCTATTTGGCAGTGCGTCTGAAATCGGGTGAACGATGGAGTTATACCCCCCCAGCTGGACATACTGTTGCTTGGTTAGCGGTAAACGCCGGACAAATCAATGCGTTTGAGCCCATCAGTGCAGGAGAATTAGTAATTTTTAAAGAGTCGGGTCAATCCATTGACGTTATCGCAAATGAAGAATCGTCATTTGTGCTCGGGTCTGCAGTAAAACATCCCTATGAACTAGTTACTGGTTCCTACTCAGTTCACACCAATAAATCTGCACTCGAGCAAGGTGAGGCGGAAATTCGACGAATTGGGGCGGTGCTCCGAAGTCAAGGACGCTTAAGCTGATTGCTTTGTTCGCGTTAGGTAATCCAGAGGATCTTGCTAGGCCAACTTGAATACTATTTATATGAGCGTTGAGCAAACTATCACTACTTGATTACTACGTTAATTGGATGAGTGTAATACGAAATTTCTATCTATTCACCCATCGTCAGCCACTTTATAGTCCGTCGAAGCAATTGGCTAAGAACGAATTTTTATAAAACAAACGTCGCGTTATTTAATGGTGGGTAGGTCTACTTTATTTTTGTGAACCTATTCTCAATGTTTTTTTATGCATTCGCTTCCCTACCTATCTCAACCTAACTAGGAGCAACCCAGCATGGCGATAATAAAACCTCATATTGGCATCATTATTGGATCGACACGTGAGGGGCGGTTCGGTGAAAAACCAGCGCATTGGATCCACAAAATAGCGGCTAAGCGACAGGATCTTACAGTTCAGTTAATCGATTTGCGTGACCATAAAATGCCATTTTTTGAGGAAGCGGCGGCTCCGTCATGGGCACCAGTGAAGAACGCTGCAGCACAAACATGGGCAGAAACCCTCGCACCTTTAGACGGAATAATAGCGGTAACCCCTGAGTACAATCACGGCCCGAGCGCCGTACTAAAAAATGCATTTGACTACGCCTACAAAGAATACATTCGCAAACCAATCGGTTTCGTCGGCTATGGTGGGGTCGGCGCAGCTCGTGCTGTCGAGCAATTGCGACTTGTAGCAATTGAGTTGCAAATGGCTCCAACACGCAGCGCCGTTCATATAGGAATGGCGGAATTTTTAGGTATTTGGCAGCAAGGAAAAACTTTCGAAGATTTTCCACATCTCGAACAGGCAGCAAATGCATTGCTTGACGATATTGTCTGGTGGGCCGCAGTACTTAAGCAAGCACGAGACGCAAAATAACTTGCTCGTGATACGGAATTCTTCGTTATAAAAGCGGCACGAGATTCCGAGGTAAATATGGTCAGCGGATTGGGCACTGATGATTCATTTTTTTCTAAACACTATCTATCAAAAGGAATAAAGAATGACAAGTTCGACTATAGGTATTATTGGTTCTGGCGGACTAGGCTCCAATGTGGCACGTGTACTTGCGCAAAAGGGAGTGTCCGCGACTATTGCGAATAGTCGTGGGCCAGCTTCTTTAGCGTCGTTTATCGAAGAAGTAGGTCCGTCAATTAAAGCCGGTACTGTGGCAGAAGCAGCGCGCGCAGATATTGTTCTTGTTGCCGTGCGTTGGGAATCACTCTCGAAGCTGCTGGGAGGGATGCCTGCCTGGAACGGTCGCATCGTTATTGATGGAACAAATCCAGTAGAGTTTCTTGATCCAAACGTCCCTAAAGATCCGACCAATCCGCTAGCGGAATGGGGCATCAAGGCAATTGATCTGGGAGGGAAACACTCTAGTGCTGTGTTTCGTGAAATGGTACCAGGCGCACGTGTCGTTAAAGCCCTGAATCACCTCGACGTTAATGTTTTGCCTCAAACGGTGGCGTCTGGCGGCCAACGTGTTCAGTTCTTTTCCGGTGACGACGTAGAAGCAAAAGCGGAAGTCAGAAAGCTCCTCGAGGCCGCGGGTTATTTTGCGGTAGATCTTGGCATGCTTGATGCTGGAGGACCTCTAGCACAATTGCCATTTGGTCCGCTTGCAGCGATTAACTTCATCAAAATTTAAAGGGATGATGATGTCAAGTTCGTTATCTCACCAAGGTCGTGTCGCGGTCGTGACTGGTTCTGGGCGAGGCATTGGCGCTGCCATTGCCTTAGCCCTAGCGTATCACGGAGCAAAAGTTGTAGCCGTTGACCTACAGTCACCGAATGCAATAGTTGCAGCGATCGGACGTAACGCAGTAGGTGTTGCAGCTGATGTTTCGGATCCAGATGGCTGGGCGGCTATCGCCCGTGTGGCAGAGGAAACCTTCGGTCAAGTCGATATCGTTATTAATAATGCCGCTTACTATCCCAACCACCCAATTGAAGAACTTGATCTAGATACGTGGAAAAGGACAATGTCGGTCAACCTCGACGCTCAGTTTCTGTCTGCAAAACAATTCTTACCAGGAATGCGTCGAAATAAATGGGGGCGTTTTGTCGGTATTTCTTCTAATTCTGTGGGGTTGACCGTCAAGGGAATGAGCCATTATATCGCGTCGAAAATGGGCATTATCGGCTTCATGCGCGGACTTGCTAATGATGTTGCAAGCGACGGCATAACCTGCAACGCAGTGCTTCCTGGTCTCACTAATACGGTTGCTACCCAAGCGCAAGGTGAGGAGCAGCGCAAAGCAACATGGCAAGGGCAAGCTATTCAACGTTTTGCCGAACCTGAGGATATTGTCGGACCAATCTTGTTTCTGACATCGGACGATGCGGCTTTTATGACAGGACAAGCGCTAGTGGTCGATGGTGGACAATATCGCGTTGGATGATTTCACAAAACTACTTTATTAACCAAAAATAGGATTAAGTGATGAATAACAATTTAACAGCTTCTCAATTATTAAAACGTAGCTTAGATACTTTTCTCGCCAAAGATATGAAAGGTTGGTCAGAACTTTGTGACGAGAATGTTGTTGTTGAATTTCCTTTTGCGCCCGATGTCGCATCCCAAAAAATTATAGGTCGCGCTGCTATCTTTGAATATTTGCGCAATTACCCAAGCGTCATCGATGTAAAAACAATTCCTACACTGAAGATCCATGTCACTGAAGATCCAAACGTTGCCATTGCAGAGTGGAGCGCTTCCGGAAAAGTTATCGGTAACGGTAATCCTTACGAAATGAGCTATGCGACGTTCGTAACTTTCCGGAATGGTTTGATCGTCAACTACCGTGAGTATTGGAATCCGATGGCATTCGTGGCTGCGATGAGTGGTGCAAGTTTCTGAATTTACTGTCTCCATTTTTATGACTACGCTCCTTTGCTCTTGCGCAGTGGTACTTTTAAGTTGCCGTTGTGGACTAAATTCAAAGGAAACTAAAGGGGGGCGGACGTACTTTGACGAACACTCCCCCCTTAAAACAGCAAATACAGTTCAATAAAGTTGCTCATAAATTTAACAAAAAAACTAATTATTTTTTTCGTATAAGGTCGCTTTACGAAAACTCAAAAGCGCCAGAAATGCAGCAATTACCAATAAAACAGCACTCAACATAAATGTACTTTGGTATCCGCTCATATCAAACAATATGCCGCCCAAGATGGACCCGAGTGCAATAGCGAGTTGAATGACTGCAACCATCAATCCCCCGCCCACTTCGGCACTGTCGGGAATTGTATTCGTCAGCCACATCCACCAAACTACGGGCGCAGCAGTAGCAACCAAACCCCACAGGCCAAGCAAAACTATCACCGGGATTAGCGCATCGTAAAATGTAATCAGTAATAACGCGATAATCGACAGCAAAAATGGAATAGCTATTAAGGTTTGATATACGCCGATTTTTTGCACTATCGAACCAACCAGTGACGCACCAACAAAACCCGCGAGGCCGATGGTCAAGAGTGCGATAGATAGCATTGTGCTACTGATATGCGTAGCTGCTTCCAAATAAGGCCGCACGTAAGTATAAAGCGCAAACTGCCCCATAAAAAATATGCCAACCGCTGACATGCCGAGTGTAACTAATTGATTTTTAAAGAGCTTGAATGGATTGGTAACTGTCTGCGTATGCGTCTCAGGATGCAAATCTGGTAAGCTACGCCATTGCCATATAAGTGCAATAAGTGATACGGGTATTAAACAAAAAAATGCGCCGCGCCAGCCAAGTAGTGAGCCGATATAGCTACCCAAGGGAGCGGCGACAACTATTGCTAGCGCATTGCCGCCATTAAAGATTGCCAAAGCGCGTGGCAATTGATCCTTTGGTACTAGCCGAATGGCCGTTGCCGCCGACATTGACCAAAAACCACCTATCGCAACACCCAAAAAAGCTCGGCCAGTCATGTATGTTACGTAGTTAGGTGACAATGCGATGATTAGCGCCGAGAGCAGCATTAATGAGGTCATCGTCAGTAAGGGTATTTTTCGGTTTATTCCACCTGCCAGTGCAGAAATGGATAGGCTGGTTAGTACTCCGAACATGCCAGATATCACGATTCCTTGCCCCGCTAAACCTTCGCTAATCGATAGATCTGCAGCAAGCGGCGTGAGTAAACCAACGGGCATGAATTCAGATGAAACTAAGGAAAAAATACACAGAGTCATCGCAAACACTCCACCCCAGAACGCCGGTTGTTCAAGATTGGGAGCCCGTTCATAAATGATGTTGCTCGCTTGATTTGGTGTGTCACAGACTTGAATACTCATGAATTACCTATTTGTTGATAGTTAAAAAATAAGGCTATTGCTAGTAAACGCTTATGTGGGCTTTTAGTGGTGTGATGTGTTCTAAAATTTCTATCCCTGAATCAATCCTGCCCAGCTTTACCAACCCTTTGGCGTAAACGTTATTGTCTATAAAAATTGCCAGATTTCCCCAAGGAGCGTAGTAGGTGATGTCACCAGCCTCTGGCGTCACACCCGCAGGTGCATCGGTCGTACGCAACTTCTTCGGGAGATCAGAGATACGCTCGACACTGGCATAGTCCGTCAACGTAAGAGTAAGCGGCAGCAGTGCTGCAAATTCATGTGCAACGGTTGTGTCGTCGAGCGTACCAAGCACGCTTTGACCGTCTACTTCTATTCGGATGTTCACAGTAAAATCCTACGATGATGTTGCCAAAGCCTATTTCAAATTGATTTTGTAAAACTGCTCAAATTTGTCAAACTGGATTTTTTTCGCTTGGTTGTCATACAAATCCACATGATTAGCATTAGGCACAATGACGAGTTCTTTGTTTTTGCTACCTATCGCTTTGAAAGCATCCTCAGAAAAATAGCGCGAGTGGGCATTTTCACCGGCGACCACTAACGTAGGAATATTGATTTCGCTTGCGTAACTTAATAGCGGCATATTCATGAAGGACAGAGGCATAGTCGTATTCCATGCGCTCGTAGAATTAATGGAGCGTTCATGATAACCACGCGGCAAGCGGTAGTAATCGAAAAACTCTTTCAATACAGGATGGGGATTTTCTGGTAGAGTTTCTGGTAAGCCGCGGTCAAATGCCGTAACGTGACCTTCTTGATCAACATAAATGTCATGGTTTGATCGGGAAAACGTACCACTCTCCACGTCTTTCCAACGCTTTTCGTTGAGGTATTTCATCACGGCACGACGATCAGCCGTAGAGTAGCGGTCTTTCCCATCACCCAAACCATGCCCCATAGCGCGGCTCATGTCATACATCACGCTAGTGGCAACCGCTTTTACACGGGTATCTGCTGCCGCTGCATTAAGTGCCATACCGCCCCAACCGCATACGCCGAGCAGACCTATACGATTTCGGTCGATTTCTTTTTGCGTGCCAAGAAAGTCCACTGCCGCGCTAAAGTCTTCGGTATTGATTTCCGGTGACGCTAAATTGCGCGGTTCCCCACCACTTTCACCGGTGTATGAAGGGTCAAACGCCAAAGTCATGAAACCGCGTTCGGCCAGTGTTTGTGCATACAAGCCACTTGACTGCTCTTTGACGGCACCAAACGGACCGCCTACAGCAATCGCTGCCAGATTATGGTCACCATGGTTTTTCGGGATGTACAAATCGCCAACTAAGGTAATGCCATAACGATTTTTAAAAGTTACTTTGCGGTGTTCAACGTTTCTACTTTGGGCAAAGGTTTTATCCCATTTTTTTACAGTACTTACTGCGTCGTTAGGATTGGCATTTTGTGCAAAGGTCATAGCAGAAGCTCCAGTTAAAGTCGCGCTCAAAAACAAGTTGGAGGCGATAGTTTTAAGGTTTTTTGAGAGAAAATTCATAATTACACTCCTGTTTGGACAAACTTTAGATTCTGCGATTGGTGTTTACTTACGCATGACTTGCATTCTAATTAGCTCTAAATGTGATTAATAGATGGAAGAAATCGATAAGATTAATGCCGTAGAGTTATAAGTATTTGCAAGGCGCTGCTTTTCACGCATATACTGAGTTTTTGTATTTGCGGGCCGCGTTGACATGGCACCTCGGGAAAACTACAACGATTTATACGTCTTTATGTTAGTGGCTCGTGAAGGCAGCTTTACTAAGGCGGCCGCCAAGCTTGGAGTAGCGCAGTCGGGTATCAGCCGAACATTAAGCGAGCTCGAAACTCGCTTTGGAGTACAACTTTTAACGCGAACCACCCGCAAGCTATCGCTTACCAGGGCAGGCGAGCAGCTTTACCATACCGTCCTAGCTAGCTTTCAAACATTGGACTCCGGCGTATCCATGCTTGCGCATTTCAGAGATACCCCTTCCGGCACAGTAAGGATTAACGCAAGTCAGCATGCAATTGATAAAGTGTTGTTGCCGAAACTGAAGGTTTTCAAACAGCGCTATCTGGATATTCGATTGGAGCTAATTAGTGAGAGTCGTTTTGTAGATATCATTGATGAACAGTTCGACGCAGGAGTGCGCTTGGGTGGCGATGTGGGAGAGGGGATGATTGCAGTACGGATTACACCAGATATGGAGATGGTCGTGGTTGCCACTCCCGATCATTTCCAGTGCTACGGTTTCCCGCAGTCACCAAAGGACTTATCTACACACCCTTGCATTGCCTATCAATTCGCAGATGGAAGCCTTTATCATTGGGAGTTCTGGCAAGATGGAAAACCATTAAAACATAAGCCTGTTGGACAATGGGTATTTTCCGATAGTTACATGGAGGTAGCGGCAGCCAAAGCTGGTTTGGGACTGGCATATGTACCTGAAAGCTTGGTGGCCGAAGAGCTTGAGCTCGGTACACTGATTTGCGTGTTGAAATCCTACAGTCATAGTTTCTCAGGGTTGTATTTGTATTACCCGCATCGGAATGTTTCTCCTGCGTTACGAATGGTAATAGACACCTTGAAGATTGATAATAATCCACCTGCTTAGCTGCATATTGGATGCGCTTGATGTCGATAATCTCAAAAATCGATTTAGAGCTTCCACTATTCACAAGTGTCGATTCGTTAGAGGTCGTATTTTTGCCATCAAATTACGTGAAGTTCTTAATAGTTTTAACTGAAGGAAAATTCAATCGAAAAACATCTAACATCATTTGCCACAAGCCGGTTGTGCGCCTGCTTCGATACCTTAATCATCTTCGCTTCAATGTGACTGAAAAAATAGTTTAGCGTTACGACCTTAAGCGTTCAATCTGGAATGCCCACGCGGGCCGGGTAATCTGAATGATTCGGTTAAGCACTGCTTCAACTCGTGGCGCAATGTGCCTGCGAAGGATTTTTCGGATGATTGAAAACAGAGTTGATTTATCCTTGGAACTACCAGAACATCATCATCGAGGAATTCGTCCAGATTATTAATTTCTATACCTACTTGTAGAACGAGAAGTGAATCAAGATGTCCCTCCGCTTACGTAGTTATCGAGACTATCAAGAGAGCCTCGTACTTGCGGCATAAACCAGTCGGTTTTTTTTGCTACGTCAACGATGGGCAATATTGATTGCACACCAATAATATAAGTTGGAATGATGTCTATGAATCGCACACATCGGTCTAATTGCAGACTATTGATTACTGGGTGAAAACACTAACTTTTATTCAATACAAAAACACCTGCTGGAGTTTGAATAAAATCATATCCCTGTATCAGGGTGTTGTGATTGGTAACACGCTTAATATAGTTAATATGAATTATTGTCACGTCAGCATATTTTTCTTGATTCATAATTGCATTTTCGATGAGTGACGCGACTTTAGTTGCATCTAATTTTCGCTCTTCAGGTGTATTCTCGTTCATTGAACCATTGGCTAATGAGACCGATATTTGATGAAGCTTTGAAGACACAATGACGTTTTTTGATTTGTACTCCATCGCTTTACTAACAATTTGATGAAGACTCTGTTTCTTTGTCACATTAGAGCCTATTGCGGAACTGCCAATAGGATCGTTTGCCCATGCAGTTGCTGAAGTACAAAGAAAAAATATGCAAGTGAAACGAGCGGCTAGTGTAATTTTGTTCATGATGAGTGGACTTCCCCTAATTCAGTAGACATTTAATAATGTCAAAAACTGAGAAGGAAGTACATCATGAGAAAGAGTCGATTCACTGAAGAATTCAAAGCAGAAGCGATTAAACAAGTCACTGAACGTGG
>NZ_JBMPPN010000039.1:0-17771 GCF_049340165.1 Undibacterium sp. Xuan67W | reverse complement strand
CAGGGTGCGCACGGCATCCCGTATCTATTCCAAATAACTTTTACTCAGCGAATAGTTGCTTTTGTAAGCATTCAATTTTCATCTATTGAATGAATCCTTATGATACAAGGGTGCGCCATGCGCACCGATTGCTAGCGCTCAATAAGCTCACCATTTTCCTTTACTCAAAGCGGTACGCAGGAGCGGGGGCAATCCAACACTGTTCTGACTGCATTCCTTAGGCTTCAGATCATCGGCCACATTCGGTTCCTCTCCCTTAAGTGGCCGCTGGGCCACTCCCGGCTTGTCAGCAAGAAGCGCAAACCATGCAGACTAGAACGTATGCAAGCTCTCGGACATTATCTCCAACGCTGGCAATTCTAAGCGCTACAATTCAACAATCCTCCCAGCATCTACACAACAACACCTAAGCCCATCAGGAGACTTCCATGAGCACCCGTAGCAAACTGTATCGCCGCTTAAGCCGTCATATCCTGCTCACCTTCATGTTGATGACCATCAGTTTTTTACTATTTGGCATATTGACGCTGGATCTGGTGCGTGTGCTGACACTGAATGCCAGCTATATCGTGAGCAATGGCTGGTCAGGACTGATGGATGGCGGGTTGCAGCAGTTTCTGGAGCTATGTGTGAGTGCGCTGGGGGCGATGGCTTTTTATGTACTGTTTAAATTATGCGAGCATGTCATGACTGACCGCCTGTCACATATCCGGCATGAATAAATGGGATGATGGCTCGTATCTGTATGTTTCAGAACGAGATGACAGATAGCGCGACATCTCTGCTTATCAGGTTCCGAGAGACAGTTAAAAGAGAACTTCTACAACCTCTTTAAACCCTATTTTATTTAACCACTTACTCGTACTACGCCTGTCTTTTCTCTAGGTCTCCGTGTCTCGGTGGCGGGAGGTCTTGGTGTTGGCATCAGTCCTCTTGGTGTGATGATGTGATTTTTTAATTTGGAGGTTTTTAGAAGTTCCCAAAACTGATCCCGTAGTCTGTATGCGGCCTGCAGACTGAAATCACGCCACAGCCCACATCAGGCTTGCGGGTTCGATTTACATATGAAATGACATGCCGATATTGCGGCCCCTGCAGCATGATTGTGGTTCTTCGTTTAGCGTATTGTTTGTTTCTCACTATTTCCGGGTCGACATGTTGAAAAAGATGGATTTTTCAGAAGTGTCGTGTTAATAGTACAACTTGTACAAAACAGCTCTTGAATCTAGGTATTCTGCGACGAGCTCTATGACTGATATTCACACACAATTTATCGATGTTTCGCAGCTCCGGATCGGGATGTTTGTTTATCTCGACATGGGTTGGATGGATCACCCTTTTCCGGTGAATAGCTTCGAAATTCGTAATCAGGATCAGATTACGACGATACGTTCGTTAGGTCTGGAGCGCATACGTTATGCACCGGATAAAAGCTCGCCGGACCCTGACGCCGTCACGAGCTGTGTAGCGACTGGCGCAGCCAGCACGCCCCCCGCAGAATCACCAAAAGCCATTGAGGCGCGCAAGCGGCGTGAGATGTTGGCCGATCAGCAAGCTAGTCTGCTGGTGTGCGAGCGTCAATTCAGCCAGGCATCCCAGACCTTCAAGCATGTGACCGAGATTGTGCATGCACAGCCACAAGTCGCCAGAGAACAAACCGAGAATCTGATACAAGGCTTTTTGGCTGGCATGCTGGGCGAGGATGAAGCGGCGATTCGCTTGCTATCCGAAAAAGCCGGTGAACGCACCTCATTGCATTCGATCAATGTGACAATTATTTCGCTGCTCTTAGGTAAGGCGATGGAGCTGAGCAAAGTCGATATGCTGGAACTGGGCATCGGTGCTTTGCTGCATGATATCGGCAAGATGGAATTACCAGATCGTCTGCGCTGGCCCGAAGATCATTTCAGCCATGCGGAGCGTCAGTTGTATCAGAGCCATGTCATGCATGGCGTTAATCTGGCGCGCAAACTGGCACTCTCCGCAAATGCAACGCTGCTGGTCGCGCAGCATCATGAACATATCGATGGCTCGGGTTATCCGACTCGGATTCTGGCGGATAAAATGTCGCCGCTTGCCAAGATCGTGTCGCTGGTCAATCAATACGATAACTTGTGTAATCCCGGTAATCCGGCGCTGGCGATTACGCCACATGAGGCTTTGTCGCAATTATTCACTCAGCATAAATCGCAATTCCATGCGCCGACCATGACAGCGTTTATCCGCATGATGGGCATTTACCCGCCGGGTTCCGTGGTGCAATTGACCGATGAACGATATGCACTGGTGGTATCGGTGAATTCTTCACGTCCAATCAAGCCACGTGTCGTGATCCACAATCCCGAAATCCCTCGTGACGATGCCCTGGTGATCAATCTCGAATACGAACAAAGTCTCGGCATCCATCGCAGCCTGAAACCCTTGCAGTTACCCAAAGCCGCTTACGATTATTTGTCGCCGCGTAAGCGTTTGTGCTACTTTTTTGAGCGCGGCCGGGAGATCGAAGCTGTGGAAGCTAGCACATGAAAAACCAGCAATGGCAGGCGTTGATCGAAGGCATGCTGGAAGCCGTGTTACTGGTCGACCCTATCGAGTTGCTGGTGCTGGCGGCGAATCGCTCCGCGCACCACCTGTTGCAAGTACCGGGCGGTACGCTGATCGGTAAAGCCGTCATCGACCTCGCAGCGGCTCCCGAAGATGTATTTTTCTGGGAGGACGCGGCAGCAGGTCTGTCGGACAATATTTTTTCTGAAACCGTATTACAACGCGCCGATGGCGGCACGATTCAGGTCGAGCGTCGGGTCACGCTGGTACGCACCGGCATGGATAGCAATATGTATGTAGTCGCAATCCGCGATCACACCAACCAGCGCCATGTTGAAAATGAACTTGAAAAACTGATCGCTGAACTACGCGCAACACTGGAATCGACCGCCGATGGGATTCTGGTCACGGATCTCGAAGGAGGCATCCGTAGCTACAATCACCTGTTTGCAAAATTATGGACGCTGCCCGACGAGTTGCTGACCCAGAGAGACGATCAGGCGATCTATGCGTGGATGGATAAATGCATGGTTGACGCCAGCCATTACAGTGAGCGTCTCGGTGCCATCAACCGCTCGCCGCTGATGGAGGCAACTGATGTGCTGGTACTGCGTTCAGGCAAAATCCTGGAGCGTGTGACCTTGCCGCAATACGCGCGTGGCCGTGCCATCGGCAGAGTGTATTCCTACCGCGATATCACGCAGCGGCTTGCCGATGAAGCGCGCTTACAGCTCGCCGCCAAGGTATTTGAATCAAGTACGGATGCAATCTTCATCACCGATGCAGAACAAAAAATTATCACCACTAATCCTAGTTTTGAGCAACTGACCAGCTACACGGAACAAGAAATGATCGGCAAATCGCCGAGTGATTTCTTTTCCGAAGAGAGCAATACGGTGCTGGTAAAACAGCTACTAGAAGATCTGGAAACCAAGGGTTTTTGGGAGGGCGAGCTCTGGAACCGGCGCAAAAACGGGCACGCCTATCTTTGTATGATTTCTCTGGTCAGAGTGCAGGACGAAACTGGCAATACCATGCATTACATCGGTTTCTTCAAAGACCGGACCGAGACCCATACCGCAAAACAAAAAATCGAAGAGCTCGCATTTTCCGATGTCCTGACGGGCCTACCCAACCGCCTGTTACTCGCCGAACGTATCAAGCAATCGATCACAGCAGCAAGCCGCAATAACGGTAGCTTTGCGCTGTTATTCCTCGACCTTGATCACTTCAAGCAAATCAATGATTCGCTCGGCCATCCATTCGGCGACCGGGTACTGATTGATGTAACCGAACGGCTAAAAAAATGTATCCGTCAGGCGGATACAGCGTCACGCCTGGGCGGCGACGAGTTTGTCTTGCTCTTGCATCAGGCAGATGCCCACGGTGCCGAAATTTGCGCACGACGTGTGCTGGAAGAACTGAATGCACCATTCACTCTGGATGGCATGAGCTTCTCGGTCAGTTGCAGTATCGGAGTTGCGCTGTATCCGGCAGACGGCAATAACATGGACGACCTGATCAAAAACGCCGACAGCGCGATGTATCACGTTAAAGAAAGGGGTCGCTCGGATTTTCGCTTTTATCAGCGCCAGATGAATGTCGGTCTGCTATCCCGCATGAAGCTCGATCATGCAATGCGTCAGGCGCTTGAGCATGACGGTTTCCGCCTACATTATCAGCCACTGGTGAATATTGATAACGGTGAAGTATTCGGCGCCGAGGCACTGATACGCTGGCACGACAAAGATCTGGGCGAAGTCAGTCCGGCACAATTTATCCCCATCGCTGAAGAAACAGGTGTGATTGTCGCCATCGGTAACTGGGTCATGCACACAGCCATCCGTCAGGCAGCCCTGTGGAATCTGGATAGAAAACTTCGCATCTCGGTCAACGTATCGGCGCTGCAATTCCAGCAAAGCGACTTTGTAGACAACGTCGCCAAAGCGCTCGCCGACGCAGGCCTGACGCCCGATTGCCTGGAATTAGAATTGACCGAATCGATACTGATCCGTGATGTAGAAGAAGCGATCATTAAACTAGAATCGCTTTCCGTACTGGGCATCAAACTCGCGATTGACGATTTTGGCACCGGCTATTCCAGCCTCAGTTATCTGAAGCGCTTCCCTATCAGCAAGCTCAAAATTGACCGTTCGTTTGTCATGCATCTGCCAGACGACGAGAGCGACGTCGCCATCGTCACGGCAATTATCAGCCTGGCGCATGCGCTCAAGCTCAGAGTCATCGCTGAAGGAGTAGAAACGGAAGAGCAACGTACCCAACTCAAGGCCCTGGGATGTGACGAACTACAAGGCTATCTATATTCACCAGCCTTATCAGTCCATGATTTTGAAGCCTGGTATCGCAAAGTGATGCCAGGACTGCCGCTACATCATCAGCACTGATCTGGGAGTCTGATGATCTGATACCGGTCAAAACTGCATCTTTGCGTCAAGTCTGCGCTTAAGTCTGCCGGGCTGTAAGAGCCTCTTAACGCGCCGCCCAGGCAGCACGCGTCATGTCGTACACCGCCGTGTCCATCTCATACCATCGTTCGATACCGCGATACTGCATACCTAGTTTTTTCATGACATGGGCAGATCCCTTGTTATCCTGATGGCAGACAGCGCAGAGCAAGTCGCCTTTGAGGGTATCGAATGCAAAGCTTGCCATGACCTGCGCTGCTTCTGATGCGAAGCCTTGACCCCATTTATCCTGACGCAGGCGCCAGCCGATCTCCAGAGGATTGGCCGGATCTCTGCCGAGATACTGGATGCAGCCGGCGCCAATAATCTGCTCGGTCTCCAGTTCGACAAAGCTCCACCAAGAAAATCCGAACTCTAGCCAGCGTGCTTTGACGCGCTCTATCATGGCGAGTGTGTCATCACGGGTATCTGCTTTACCGGTGATATAGCGCATCACCTCAGGATCACTATTCATCGCAAACAACCCATCGGCATGCGCATCTGTCATCGGTTCCAGGCGTAATCGTTGCGTGGTGAGTATGGTCATGTGAGTTAGTTTCTAAGTAAAAAGGTAACCGGAATGTTAATGGAGATTATGCCGTCTATGAGAAAACCCAGGGTTAGGTGTGACACCAATTTACATAGGCTTGAAGCGCCATGCATAGGCCTGACTGACTTTGAGTCTTTCGCTGCAACCGCGTAATTCAACAGTGTATTTACCCATTTCATCCCGATGCGCCTTGGCGATCGCATCTGCACGCACAACGATGCTGCGATGGATTTGCCAGAACGATTCCGGGTCAAGGCCGTCGACAATTTCTTTCAAAGGCTTACGTACATGGGCTTCATCATCGGTGCTGACAACGCGTGTGTATTTTTCGTCCGAACTGAAGAATAGAATTTTCTCTACCGGAAACATCTTGATCGTATCGCCGACACTGGCGCTGATCCAGCGTATCCGTTCCGCTGCGGGGGCACGCAGACGCTTGTCCAATTCCAGCATGAGCTGGCTGACATCGGGGGCAACCTGTTTGCTGGCAAAGCGTTCTTTCAGACGGGCCACGGCCTCTTTCAAGCGCGAGGCAGAAACAGGTTTTAACAAGTAATCGACAGCACCGGCGGCAAAAGCGTCCAGCGCATGACTGTCATACGCCGTGGTAAATACCGCATGGCAGCGTCCTTTGATGGCGTGGGCGACATCGAGGCCCGACATGCCTGGCATACGGATATCGAGAAACGCGATATCCGGTGCATGTTGATGAATCGCCTCCAGCGCGTCAGCACCGTGCTCACATTCAGCCAGAATCACCAGCTCTGGCCAGATCTCGGCCAGCATACGGCGCAGCTCTTTACGCGGAAGATCTTCGTCGTCAGCAATGATAGCGGTGGTCATAACCTGTCCTTATTTAGTGAGTCAGAGGTAAGCGAATGATCGCAGCGACACCGCCGTCGGGACGTGCTTTCAGTACCAGTTCAGCACGCTTGCCGTACATCGCGCTCAGTCTCTCGTGGATATTGGCAAGACCTATACCGCTGCCCGAGGTCGAACCGCCAAAACCGACACCGTCGTCGGCGACAACTAGTTCCAGCATCGCTTCGCCTTGCTGCACAATGCTGCGGGCCGTGACGGCGATATGGGCTGGGCCGATCTTCGGTTCTATACCATGTTTGATCGCGTTCTCGACCAGCGAAATCAACATGAGCGGCGGCAAGGCGGCATCGCTCACATCGGACTCGACACTAAAACTCAGACGTGGAATCCTGGCTTGCATCAACGCCAGATAAGCCCGCACCGCCTCAAGCTGCTGTGCTAGTCGCGCCTGCTCAGAGCTGCCGTCGCTGCGCATCTGCGGAATCGTGGCACGCAGGTAATCGACCAGATGATCCACAATCGCCGTTGCACGGGCAGGCTCGGTCAGAATCGCCGAGCGTACGCCCGCCAGCGTATTGAATAAAAAATGCGGCTCGACCTGAGCGACCAATACCGATAAACGTAATTCCGCCTCGCGCCTGGCACTTTGCTCTAGCTGTAGCTCTTGCAACTGTAAGGCCTCTAGCAGACGTTTACGCTGACGAAAAAATAGCCAGAAGTCGACGCCGCCACCGGCATAGATCAAGACGCTCGCCATCAGGACAAAACTCACGAACTTACCGACCATCACACCGGCATCTGCGGGGTCTTCTTCTTTGTCTTCTGCTTCTGCTTCGGCTTTGCTGTCTAAAGACGCGGCTGGGCTGCTGTTCGCTGATGCTGATGCTGATGCTGTATTCAGCTTATTGCCTGCATTTTTCGATTTACTACTGGAGCCAGACGATGCCCCGATACTAATAGTGACATTACTGTCGCCATGAGGAATATATTTAGCAAGATAACGTGTACCGTCAAACATGCCGTAGCTAACTGCAGCGCCAAGCAGCAAGGTACTGATTAGCAGGATGGCTTCTTTGGTTTCTGCATAGGCTTTTTGCCTGACCCATACCGCGCCAGCAGTACCAAGCAAATGTAAAGCCGTAAAACCCAAGGTCGTCGGAATGGCGACTGCCAAAAACTTTTGCATATCGGAACTCAACATCCACGCAATGCCGGTGATCACTACCAGTGATGGTCCAAGTACGCCAAACCATGCCAGCGACCGGTATCGATACCAGGTGCGGGAAAACACAGGATAGTTACGCGCACGGGTTAGCCAGGTATCGCTTTGCAGCGAGACTTCTGAGGGCAAGGGCTGGTCTTGCAAGCGGCGTTCAGTATCCGTATTGGGCGAAATTGATGTCATGGCTATTCCTTACGTTGATGCTGCCAATGTAAGGCAATGAAAGAAGCTGGTGGAAGAATGCGATGAAATCTGTTCTGGCAAGATGAACCCGCATTAAGTCGGGACGGAAGCAGAGGACTTATTCTGCGGTGGGACGTTCATCCAGCTTGTCGAGCTTATCCGCTGCGGCGGCTGGTTCGCCAGCGGGCTTGGTACTTTGCTGCTTGGCGAGGCGGATGATGGTATTGCGGATCGAGGTCAGAACAGCGACTGAATTAAACGGTTTCACGATAAAACCCTGTACACCGCGTTGCTTGGCGGCCTCCAGCGTTTGTGCATCAATCTTTGCCGAGACCAGAAAAACCAGAGCCTTGGGTATCTCGGCGCGGATGGTATCGAGCACGTTTAATCCGTCCTGATCAGTTTCGCCGATATCGACACAAATCACTTGAGGCCTGAGCTTGACCACGCGTGCGAGGGATGCGGGGCTGATGTTGCCGTCCCCGATCACTTCATGACCGCCGTTGGTCAATACCGAACTCAGCAAATTACGTGCGACCGCTTGATTATCTAGGATGACCGCTTTTAACATGGCAGATAGGATTTGTGGTGTCAGAAACATCTTAAATCAAAAGCATCGACTTGTGCCAATTTGTACCAGGCACATAGCGATTACCTATACTAGAGAAGAGTATGCTTAACAACACAGCTATTCCGCATATAAACAGTGCGGAATTAAAGATGGTATCAACATACTCCCCCAATTTATCGCTATTCAGCATTCTTATAGTAGCAAGCTGAGCTAGTGACAGGGCACCGGAGCGCTGCTTCAGCCCCGGTTTGGGACTTGGTTTGTTACTTATTTTGTTGTCTCAACTGGCGGCGGGGCATTTTTAACATGTTTGTCCAGCCAGCGATCCTGCTCCCACAGCATCTGCAAAATAGATTCACGCGCGCGGTAAGCGTGGCTCTCGTTTGGCAGCATGACCAGCTTGGTGACCGCTCCCAGACCTTGCAGAGCCTGATACATGCGCTCGCTCTGGATAGGGAAGGTGCCGGAATTGTTATCCTGCTCGCCATGGATAAACAAAATCGGATCCTTGATCTGATTCGCAAAATTGAATGGTGCCATGGCCTGATACACGTTTTTCGCTTCCCAGAAATTCCTGTCCTCCGATTGAAAACCAAAGGGCGTCAGGCTGCGGTTGTAGGCACCTGAGCGGGCAATTCCGGCGCGGAACAAGCGCGTATGCGCCAGCAGATTCGCGGTCATAAACGCACCGTAGCTGTGACCGCCGATTGCGATCTTGTTACGGTCCGCCACACCCAGACGCACGACCTCGTTGACGGCAGCCTCGGCGTCCATTTTCAGTTGTGGCAGGTAAGTGTCATTCGGTTCTTGTTTACCTTCCCCGACGATCGGCATTGCCGGATGATCGAGTACCGTGTAACCGCGCGCCAGCATAATTTGCGGCCCCCAGTAACTGATACGGTTAAATTTATAAGGCGAATCTTTGACCTGTCCTGCTGCTGCGGCAGATTTAAACTCTTCCGGATAAGCCCACATCAGCATGGGTCTTGGGCCGTCACGTTTGGGATCGTAGCCAGGTGGCAGATACAAGGTCGCCGACAGAGCAACGCCATCAGCGCGGGTGTAATTGATCTGCTGTTTTTGCACTCCTTTAAATTGCGGCGTCGGATGCGGAAACTGCGTCAATGCGCGCAGCTCGGCATGACCCGTCAGATCGCGCAAGTAAAAATTAGGCCGCTCATCGCTAGTTTCACGGCTGGTGATAACCTGCTTGCCGGCATCATCCAATACCGTCAATACATGCTCATAATACGGTGCGGCAGAGCGCCACAGACGCGTGCTTTGTCTGGTCTTCATATCAAAGCTATCGAGGAAAGGACGATCGCCCTCAGGACTGGCACCGGCACCGATCAGGAACAGGCTATGACCATCCGCCGCCGTACGCAGCACGGCACGACCAAACTCATTGATACGCTTGGACGGACTGCCGGGATCGGCGTAACGGTCCTCAGATTTATGCGAAAACAGTAGCTCGGGCGGCGTGGACTGTGCCTGCTGTGCTGACGATCCGGGCGAAATCCGCCAGGTCTTGAGGTCGCGGGTCTTCCACCAGAATTCTGTCACCAGAGCGAGATCATCCCGACCCCAGTCCACATCCGCGAAACGTGTTGCCAGATCTTGTAATTTTTGTGGTGCTGCCTCGAACGGGGCGGCTTGCTGAAACAGACTGTCGCGGATTGTCGCCTCGACATTCGGATCACCACCATCCTGTGCCTCGGCCCAATACAAGGTAGCAGGCTGATCACTGCGCCAGCCGTAATTACGCGGACCGGTCTGCACCGCATCATTGCCCGGCGGCAGGCGATCACGTAATGGACGCTCGGTCATAGTTTTCAGTTTTTTCCCCTGCATATCCCACATCTCAACCAATTGCGGAAAACGCGAAATCGGCAGCATGTTGGAATACGGACGGCGCAGCTGTGTCGCCAGAATATATTTACCGTCCGGAGAAGATTGCGCCGCTAGCAAAACCGTGACCTGACCGATACGTTGCACCTCGCCTTTAGTCGTGACGACGGCAAGCTGGCTTTGCAATTGCCAGTCCAGCAGATCAGCGTCAGCGGGTGATTTCAGCATGTCGGGATAGGTACGGTTTTGCGTGACTTTGCCACCCAGACTTTCTTGCGTATTCGGACCAGCCGGTGCGATGGGCGCGACGGGGGCAGCAGCCTGCTTCAACGGATCCAGACGCACCAGTAATTTTTGTGGCGCTTCTGCTTTATCAGCACGGCTAAGGCCGTTCAGCCAGCTAAATCCGGCTCCCGCGACGGCATTCAAAGGCTCTTTGATCAGGCGATGCGCACTGGCCTTGTCTACATCCAGCAACCATAACTCAACACCCGTGTCGCTCCAGCGACTAAACGCAATCCAGCGCTCGTCTGCCGACCAGGCAGTATCGGCGATACGCGGATTGGCAGGCAGCCCGGTGATAGTGCGTATCTTGCCGGAAGCCACATCCAGCAAGGACATGCCGTCACCAAACTCGAAACGGCTGGCGGCGCGGAGTTTGCTGTTAATGCGCAAACCTGCCAGCTTTAGCTCCGGCTGCGCAACATCGGCAATCCCGGGCAAGCCAGGCAAGCTCACCAGCAAGGCGACTTTACGTTGCGGCCCCATCTGGAATGACGGGCCACGCGGCGCGTCAACTACGGCTTGTAATTCGGCGGCAGGTAACTGATAAGTAGTATTCACGGCAGGACTTTCGGCGGCGCTTGCTGAGGCAGACAACACCAGACTAAGGCCTGTCAGCAGCGGTAAAAATAATTGAATCGGTGTGGGAACCATCATGATCATGCCTCGAAAAAGAAAAGACGGCAGCGAGCTGCCGCCGTTGCCTTTGTTAACCTCGCCTCAGGCTCGAATTAGATTCGAATCCAATTCGGGTTAGATGCAAACTGGGTCCGGCGAACCGATCAACCGGAACCATGAAACAAGACGGGTCAATGCGGAAAACTCTGTCAGATTCTGCCGCATTAACATGCCTTTATTTTGTCACAGGCGGTGCGAAACCATTCGCCGTAATATCCAGCTCAGTGACCTCGCCGTACTGCGCCGCAATACCGCGTATCGCTTCTGCCTTGCCGATTAATAATAATTGCAGCTTATCTTTAGGGAAGTGCTTATCCACTAATTGTCTGGCTTTTTCTGGCGTCAGACTATCGACGTCGCGCATAAAATTGTCGATCTGTTCACGACCGACTCTGGCAACATACATTTCACTCAGCAAACCAGACAGTTGTTGGTTGGTTTCAAAGCGTGGCGGATATTGTCCTTTGACATAGGCCTTGGCAGAATCCAGCGTTGCTGTATCAATGCCCGCATCAGCGCCTTTATTCCACAGACGCTGATAGGTTTTGTAGGCCAATGCCAGCGCCGCCTCGGTTTTTGGTGTGGCCGTAAAACTCGATACGGCAAACGTTCCGGCCTGAGATAGCGGAGAAAACGCACTGTTTGCACCATAAGTCAGGCCAGAATTAACGCGTAATTCGTCGTTTAACCAGGAGGTAAAGCGACCGCCCAGAATCGTGTTCAGCACTTGCAGCGGGACATAGTCAGGATCGTTACGGGCAATCCCTGCACCACCGAACAGGAAAGTCGTTTCGACCGCGTCGGATTTATTCACCAGCCAGACCCGCGCTTTGTCAGCCTGTACTTTGCCATTGTCGGCAGGCTTGGGCAGAGTACCTGCTGATTGCCATTTGCCAAACAGGTTTTCCAGTTGCGCACGCATTGCCGTGGCCTTGAAATCACCGACCACGACGAGTGCCGCATTATCAGGACGATAGAAGTTCTTATGGAATAGTTGTGCATCGGCGGTTTGCAATGCGGTGACGCTATTCACCGTTCCGCTACCGGCATTCGCATAGGCACCGTTGCCAAACAACATGCTGCGGAAATAGTTCTGCGTGACGTTGCGCGGACTCTCTTTCATTTGCTTGAGACCATCGACCGTACGCGCACGTAGTTTGCCAAATTCTTCCGCATCAAATTGTGGGTGCTGAAGTACATCCGCAAAAATCGGCATCAGCACTGCGGCATCGTCTTTGGCAAAATCCGCTACCAGCGACGTTGACTCTGCTCCGGTTGCGCTGCTGATTCGTGCTCCGCGAAAATCGAAACTTTGATCGATCGTTTTTTTATCAAACCTGGCGCTGCCAAGTAACAAAGCATCTCCGGTCAGGTTGGCGAGACCATTCTGCTGTGCGTCACTGACCGCGCCGGCTTTGACTACGGCACGCACCGCGATTAAGGGAACATCATGGCGTTCCATCAAATAGACAGTCAAACCGTTCGACAGTTTGCTGGTTTCAAATGCCGGCAAGCGAAAATCAGCCGCATTGGCCGATGTCATCACAGTCGCCGCACTCAGCAAAATCACGGACGTCATGCCCGGCACCAGAATATTGAGTAATTTATTAGTCATTGTCTTATTCCTCACTCGCCGCTAATACACCGACGGTGCGTTGTGATTTTTTGAAATATTTTGCAGCGACATTTTTGATATCGGCCACACTCAGTTTGCGATAGGCATCCGGTGCATCAAAGGATTTTTTGAAGTCGCCGAAATACACTTCATACTCACCGAGCTGGGCGGCTTTACCATTGATGGTTTCTTGTGCGCGATAAAAATTCAGGAGCTTCTGATTCTTCACCTTTTGCAATTCGTCTTCACTGACACCGTCTTTCATCAGCTTGTCGAGCTCAGCCAGCAGCGCTTGTTCAACTTTGCCAGCCGGTACTTTGTTCGCAGCGACGGCAAAGAAATTGAACAGGCCAGGATCAAAAGCTTTGCCATGATCGGCACCGACACTGGTTGCCAGGCGCGTATCTACCAGTGCCTTGTACAGGCGCGACGTTTTGCCATCGGTCAGGATGCTGGATAAAACGCTGAGTGCGTAGTAGTCAGGATGATTGGTCGCTGGCATCTTATAAGACACCATCAGATTCGCGCTGGTCGCGGATTCTTTGAGGACAAACACACGACGCTCGCCTTTTTGCTCAGGCTCGACGGTCCGTACTGCCGGAGGCAAGGCACGCTGCGGGATTTTGGCAAAATACTGTTCTGCCAGACGTTTGACTTCATCTACTTTGACGTCGCCAACGATAACGGCAACCGCATTATTCGGCGCGTAGTAGACATTAAAATAGCGTTGCAGGTCGTCTTGCGTCCAGGCTTTGATATCAGACTCATGACCGATTGTCGGAATCGCGTAAGTGTGTGCGGTAAAAGCTGCGGAATAAACTTCCCCCCACAAGGCGCGCAGGTTCGAATTCTCCAGGCCGGTGCTGCGCTCGGATAGCACCACGCCGCGTTCACTCTCAACCATTTTTGGATCAATCGACAGGTTCGCGATACGGTCGCTTTCCAGATCAAAAATTGTCGGTAATGCCGCCGCCGGGAACCAGTCCTGATATACCGTCAAATCATTATTGGTGTAGGCATTATTGGCACCGCCACTGGCTTCCATGACGCGATCGAACTGTTTGGGGCCGAATTTTTTTGAGCCATTGAACATCATGTGTTCAAAGAAGTGCGACAAGCCGGTGATGCCCGGTACTTCATTGCGCGATCCGACTTTCCAGTAGGTGTACATATTCGCGTTCGGGATGGTGCTACTCTCCAGCACCAGAAATTTCATGCCATTCGGCAGCGTAAAGGTTTTGACCTGATCGGCGCTCAACGCCTGGGCACTGCCCGCCAGACCAGCCATGCTCACGAGCAGACTGCCGGAGACAAGTAGGGTTTTCCACTTCATCTTAATGTCCTTTTTTGTTGATGTTGTTATTAATACGTTGTTGATATTTTTGTTAATGTCTTTGTTAATGTCTTTGTTGATGTCTTTGTTGATAAAGCGATGCTCTTATTGGAACGGAAGGACACGGATTCGTTCCGTCTTTTTGTGACTCATTAGCATTGGACTTATGTAAAAACCAGAACCTCTCACCACAGAGACATGGAGACACAGAGAAAAGACACGGGTAAGCGGCTTCATGGAATACCGATTAAAGGGTTTTTAGAAATTCACAAAACGAGTCCGCAAGCACAGTGCGCCTGTTGGCACGAAACCCCTTGGAAAGCCGCATCCAGCCTGCGGATTCAATGTGTAAGATAGTCAACAAACTGTCATTTTGCGTAAATCCTCACCTGGTAAAAATCGCGAGCCTAGTCGTCAGTCATCCAGAAAAAAACCGTGGTCAGGCGTTTGCTCTGATCATCATGACCAAAATAACGGGTCGCGCTGTGTACCAGATTGGCTTTGTACACGATCAGCCTGTTGTACACATTTCGAACCCGCAAATCCTCTTTCCAGGCTTGTGGCGGTAAAAACCGGACTTTCAGGGCATCGACCAAGTTCCTGTGTGGCGCGGGACACAGATTGCCGCTCAGAGTGCCGTCGGGATAACGCAAGCGAAATACACTGGTACCAGCGTCCTCCGGTGCATCGGGATTGAGATAGATAACCGCGGCATAGCGGCAAAATATCCGGCTATCCGTATGAGGGCGAGCCACACTTTCGGTTTCGCCGACCATTTGCGCGACATTGTGATCCAGCTTGAGTCCGCCCGGTGCTGTGGTGACCCACAATTTATCTTTGCCTGTCGCGGCCTTCACCCAGTCTTCGATGACCGCAATTTCATCCGGCAGCAGTGCTTCATGTACGCGTTTGCCCGGCCAGGTCTCTTGCGCATACGGCAAACCCAGTTGCCAGTCATTGCGCGCCAGAATACGCGCCCTGACCGCGTCGGGATCAGCCAGCGCGTTGTCTAATATCCAGTAATCCCGCCCCTCTTCTAGCTGGACATAAGGTAAAGAAGGACGTGGGAGCAAAGAACTCATGTGCAGCATCTGCCTTACAAGTGAAAGAAAACCATGTGGAGCACTTTCCACAATGCGCATTTTTGGTAACGCTGATGACAATCCAGCACCAGATTGTCAGCAAGAGTGCGGACGATTATTTCAGAGCAGTAACTAAATGGCAATGTTTATCTTTATCTGGTTTAGGTAAATGATCCACGTTACCTGCACTTTCGCAACAATTCGCGTCTTTTATTCGACGTATTTGTTGCGACGCAACACATCTAGTTTCAGCCGCTTTTACTGGCATGTTAAGCTACGCGCCGAATTGACTCAATTCAGATCATTTAGAAGCTTTTAATGAAAATAACTTTGCGAACAACGCAAATTTTTTATCCAAAATAAATCACGGAGAGCACTTTGAACAAAATTCAAACGCCAGGTGCGCACACTATCCTGGGGCATCCAGATAGTCTGTTTGTCCTGTTTTTCACAGAAATGTGGGAACGGTTTTCTTACTACGGTATGCGCGCTTTGCTCGTGCTGTTCCTGGTCACGGAAGTGGCAAAAGGCGGCTGGGGCTGGACCCGCGCTGATGCGACAGCCTTATATGGCTGGTACACCGGTCTGGTTTATCTGACGCCGATTCTGGGCGGCTATATCGCCGACCGTATCCTCGGTAGCCGCAGAGCCGTGGTTTTGGGTGGTTTCGTAATCGCTGCCGGTCACGCATGTTTGCTGTTTGACACACCAACCATGTTTTATACCGGCCTGGGTCTGGTTGTTGCCGGTACCGGTCTGTTTAAACCAAATATCTCGGCGATCGTTGGTCAGTTGTACACCAAGGACAATGAAGGCGGCCGCGACGGTGGTTACACACTGTTCTACATGGGCGTGAACTCCGGTGCGTTCTTCGGTATTTTGTTGTGCGGTTATATTGGCGAAAAAATCTCCTGGCCACTGGGCTTCGGTCTCGCCGGTGCCTTCATGATGCTGGGCGCGGTGCAATTCTATTTTGCACAAGGTATTTTTGGTCAGATCGGTTTATCCAAATCGCAAAAAACTGAAGAAGTCGTGCATGAAGAAGCCGAACCCCATATTGTTGCCGATCGCCTGAAAGCTATCTGCGTCTTTTCATTCTTCACGATCTTCTTCTGGTTTGCGTTTGAGCAATCCGGTGGTTCGATGACGATTTTTGCGGCTGACTACACCGACCGTACTTTAGCCGGCACCAGCGGCATGACTTTTAAAATCATCAATACGCTGATCACGATCATCCCGACCTTCATCCTGTCCTGGTTGCTGGTGAAATTATTCGGCGGTACCGCGAAAAAATACCTGATGTCCAACATACTGCTAGTGGTCTGTATGGCCTTGATCTGGTCGCTGGTAATCTGGATGCTGTCACGTGAATTTTCTCTTGATCAATCTAGCGTACCGGCCACCTGGTTCGGTGTTCTGAACTCCTTCTTTATCGTGATTCTCGCGCCGATGTTTTCTAAAATCTGGGAAAAATACTGGAACCCTAGCGGTCCGGTCAAATTCGGTACTGGCTTGATTTTGCTGGGCTTGGGTTTTGCGGCTTTATCCTACGGTTCTGCCAGCATCCCTGCCGGCGCGAAGACAGCGTCGGTAAGTATGGTCTTCCTGATCGTGGCTTATCTGTTCCATACGATGGGTGAATTGTGTATCTCCCCTGTCGGCCTGTCCTACATCAGTAAGCTGGCGCCACCGCGTTTGCTGGGCCTGATGTTTGGCGTCTGGTATGTGAATACGGCCATCGCGAACAAACTCGCTGGTTTTACCGGAAGCTATATCGATCACATTTCTGAGACTTATTCTTTGTCGACGTTCTTCCTGATTTTTACCATCATCCCGATTACAGCCGGCCTGGTATTCATGATGCTGAATAAATGGATGCATAGAAAAATGCACGGTATTCACTAATACCATCCACCAGCTTTTGCGTTTGACGTATCCTCAGAGAGGTCGTCCAACGCATCAAAAGAAAATCCCCGCTCAGCTCACTGGCGGGGATTTTTTTACAAAAAATTTAGATTAATCGTTCAAATTTCCTGATTTTTTGCGAAATAGATTCAGCTATATTCACAACTACTTGTTGCCGTTATGCATTGCTTTGTGGAGAAGGCTAACAAATCATAATCACGTCTTATCAGAATAAATAAAAGCACCAATCTCTTTTGACATTTCTTTGCTTCATACCCTTAAGAAAAAAATTATTATCAGTTGTCATTTTGCAACAAATATAATTGCTTTAAAATAATTACTAAAGATATATGTTGCCTAATGTTCATGTATTGGCCATCATCAACCTACAAATTGTTAAATATTATTAAATTATCTTAAGGAAGAATCATGCAAAGTAGTAAAAAAGCAATTAATTCGACGGCTATTTTTATATTCACGTTACTACTTACTGGGTACGCGCCAATAAGCATAGCTGGCAATCTTGCGTCAAAACCAATTAAACCGGTAATCCCCCCTGCAAACAAGCGTTGAAATGAGTAGAATTTTCTAAATATGATTTTTGAAAGTTCTGCATGAAGCCTTCCCGTTACACCGACAGTCAGATCATCGCCATCCTCAAGCAGGCCGAG
>NZ_JBMPPN010000038.1:0-19313 GCF_049340165.1 Undibacterium sp. Xuan67W | reverse complement strand
TGATTACATCGAAGTGTTCTACAATCGCAAACGGCGACATAGTCATTTGAATCAGATGAGTCCCCTAGCTTTCGAGCAACAACAATTTGGAAGTTAAGAGTTGTCTACGAAATTAGGGGAAGTCCAGGGCTCGATTTATTCAGAGTGTTTTATTTTTAATAAAATTTACAATCATCTACTAGGATTTTGATCATCCATTTAGAACAAGTAATTTGCATTAATCACAAAGTTGGTATGGGCTTGATTGCCGTAACTTGAGTTTCTGCTGCTATTTTTTCCCGTAATATTCCATGCCAATTGCAGTTTCCAAGCAGCGAAATTTGTTCCAAACCCAATTCGTGCATCAGGTCTGTTGATTGCGGTATAGGTTGTTGCCGCGGATAGTGACCTAAGCAAACCTATGTGGAAGAATATGTCCAGATACGTCCGAATCTGACGGTCACCATTGACTTCAATATATGCAGTTTTGACACTCTGTCCAATATAGTCGGGTGACCAATAAATTCGGGCATTCAGATTATCAATCGTTATACCAGCAAAGATTTCTGCATAATTAAAATTGCTTACTTTAGGAAATAGTGAGTTTGTGGCACCAAGTTCCCAAACAACACCTGATTCCATACGTTGAGAATATCCGCCATAAAAAAGTAACTGATCTTCTCCATTATTTTGATTATTGATTTTAACTTTAGATGCAAATCCACCCAAATACCATCCTTGAGGATCATCGTAAACCAAGTTTACTTGTGGTACTGGTTTGTTATTACTAAGAGATATTCCACGATATAAATAGTCTGAAACAACAGCGACACTTCCACTCACTTGAGCATATGCAGTGCTCAAGAGAAGATAGCTGGAAAATAAAACCGTTAGAAAAATTTTATACAATACGGTACCTAGCTTAAGTCTTATTTATGCGTGGCAGCTGTTGTGGATGTAGACGTTTCCAGGCATGAACATGCGCACTGATTTGTAATTCGGCGAACAGTCGCGCATAAATTGACGTACCCCCCCAATTGAGGGTCTTGATTTACCGAATCTACTACAAGATATTTTCGAACCTGTGAGGGTGTTGCCGTAGGTCTCAACTCACTAATCAACGCCATCATGCCTGATATATGCGCTGCTGAATAGGAGGAGCCGGAAACAAAATTCCAGCGAGAACCAGGTTCTGTCGTTGGAATATCACGACCTGGTGCGATCAAAACTGTATTATTCAACAAGGAGGATTTTTCATCAGAAACAGCAAAAACTCCTGGATGTGACGCCGGAAATCCCCCGTCGATACGATGGTGATCAATAGCGCCTACAATTTTTATGTTACGAGCTAGTGCCACATCCAAAAGCTGTCGAAGTAGTCGGTCTGTTGGTCCAGATAGACTGAGATTAATCACATGTGCTCCCTGTGTTACAGCAAAATTGATGGCCTTTCCTAGAGTAAAACTATTGCAATTTATCGCAGTAGATGATTCCTGCCAACAAGCTCGCAAAGCCATAATGTGTGCGTCTGGTGCTACGCCTTCGATACCAACACCGTTCCCAGCACGGGCTGCGATAACACCCGCGATTCCTGTTCCATGTGTTTCAGCGGTATATGGATTTCCATCAACAAAATTTTCTTTTAATAAGACTTGCCCGTTTAAATCAGGGTGAGTCACGTCAACACCGCTATCAATTACGGCTACCAATACTTTTCGCCCAGTTGTAATCTTTCGTATTTCAGCTAATTGCCAATATTTAGTTCCAGGTTGCACAGGGAAAAACGGATCGTTCGTCGCTTGACCATGAAACGTGTTGATGGGTTGAACCCAAGCAACACGCACATCCTTAGATAGATTGTCTAAGGCCTGCTTTTTTATCGTTAAGCTGGATTCCTCCATTACGTAGCAATCCACATTGAGTGCAGGCATTGGCCAGTCATCTATCAGTTTTAAACCATATGTTTCTGCGAGCTCTTCAGCAATGCGACGTCGAGCGTTACGGCCGATATCATTGCTATAGTTGCCAGCATAGCTGGTATCCGGGCGAAAATGTGGTGGTGGCAGGTGTAACATGACGAGAATTCGATGGGGACCATCGCGCTCATCGCGGGAGATATGTTCTTTATCTTCATCTGCCATCGCATCATGACTGCCTGTAGCCATGACACAAGAAAACAGCAATAGATACATCATAAATCTCATTGTGCTTCGCCTTGATAATAAAGAGACTCTACCAGTTCAATTGCAGGTTCAGCCCGTAATTCCTTCACACTAGAGATCAATTTTTCCTCCGGCACATTGAGTACATACGCATTGGTAACAGTAGGGCCATCAATGATTCTTGCATCGTTGATACTCATGATGCGTTGAACTTCTTTTACAGTTGTTTCGGGTTTAAATACGACCACGACATTACCTGATGATTTTCCTGTAGCACCTTGCAAACGATAACCGGAATATTTCTCTTCTTGCAGCCCAAGGTGAGTCAGAAGTCCTGCAATAACTACCGCTTGAATCGCAAGAGCCCACGACATCTTTGTATTGACGCTAGCCCCTATGTGAGAAAAAAACGTAGTCAATTTGTTGAAGATATTGTTTCTCTTAATATTGATCTGAGAATTAGATCCAAGCCTAGGTAGCACGCGAGCGAAGGCTCGTTCGATATCAGCTGACGTAGGCGCCAGAGCCTCGCTGGTTTGTAACTTGAGTAAAAAATTCACATCATTCATACAGTGGTTACACGACTGTACGTGTTTTTTTACAAAATCCATTTCTTCATCTACAAGAGTTTGTGCGACAAACCATGGTAATAGCTCTTGCGTTATCTCATGCGCGGTTACGTATTCGTTGGTTGTGTTCTCATTCATTATGTTTCCTCCTTGCTGCCGGAAAGCATGATTCTTAATCGTTGTCGCGCATGGAACATCCTGGTTTTCACGGTATTGACCGGGCATTCCATTGTCTCCGCAATTTCTTTATATCCCATCTCGTGATAGTACGTAAGACTAACAACAACACGTTGCTCTAACGGTAAAGTGTGAAGTGCACGACTGACATCGTTTTGTAATTGTGTATTAGATAGTGAATATTCAGGTTCGTACTTAAAGTCACCTTCGTGGCTCTCGAAATCTGAATCAACGGGTTCATCCAATGCATTTATGGCCTTTAATGCTTGGCGATAGGCGATTGCAAATATCCATGTCGACACTTTTGATGTATGGTTAAACGTATGTGCTTTTTGCCAGACAACTAGCATCGTATCGTTCACAATTTCTTCGATAAGTTGCGTATTGCGAGTCATCTTATCAAGGAAGCGCGCTAGCCTTGAAAAATAGGTTCGATACAAAACCTCAAACGCAGAGCGATCTTCTTTTGCAATTAAAGAAATTAGTTGGACTTCACGTATTTCTATATCACTCGATCGACTCAGATCAGATTTTTCACTTGCCCCCATTTTCTTAAACATCCCAACACTCTCCTAGATGTGACGTTAATACTCATTTGTCTTGAATTGGTTCAAATCAAAGAAAAAAACTTCAATAGCCAAAAAAGATTTCAAATACCTAACTGATTTTGAGACTGATATTTTATTTTTCATATCACGGAGCTGAAATAACTAATGGGTATTTGCTGTTTTGCAAGCGTATCTACAATCAAAATCCATTTGATATTGAACCATTTTCACTCGTTTTTGTATTCACTGTCTGAAAACACAAAGATCGTTCATTGCATTGTATTTTTTGTGCGATTCAATTTTTTGCAAAAAATTTTGAGAGTGTGATTTTATTTATATCTCACCCATGGAAAAAATTGAAAACAATGATTCCTTTTTTTAATTGATTCTATTTTTCAACTACTGCTATTTCGGCACAGAATTTACGATGAAACTATCCATGAATAAAAAATCTTTATACAAAAGCCTCTCTATCTGTGCAGGGCTCTTATTGGCATCGCATGTATGGGCCATCGAGAAAAACAATGTTGCTCCATCATTTGAGCTCAATGGCACTGACGGTGTAATCAAACTGGCTAAATACCAGGGCAAATTAATTTACCTCGATTTTTGGGCTTCATGGTGCGGTCCTTGTAAACAATCTTTTCCGTGGATGAATGAATTGCAAGCGAAATATGGCGCCCAAGGGCTACAGGTTATCGGCATAAATCTTGATGTTAAAAATGAAGATGCACGCCAATTTCTCGCTATTATGCCCGCACATTTTCCAATTGCATTTGATCCTTCTGGAGTAACTCCGCGAATTTATGGCATTAAGGGGATGCCAAGCAGCGTGCTGATTAGTCAAGAGGGGAAGGTTCTGTTTGAACATGCTGGTTTCAAAGATTCAGATAAACCAGAGCTCGAAGGAAAAATTAAGTCTTTATTAGAAGGTAAAAAATGAAAAGTATATTAAAGAAAATTACATACTTCACGGCACTCAGCTTTGTCTTATTGATGAATTCTGCTTGTTCCATGGTGAAGACGGTTAATCCATGGGAAAAGGGGACTCTTGCCAGGGCTGAAATGACCTTTGAAAACGACAAGCTTGATGCTAAATATGCTGAACATATTTATTCTAGCCGCGAAGCAGCTTCTGGTGGTGCCGGTGTGGGCGGCGGCGGTTGTGGTTGCAATTAAACAAAAAAATTAATATGACAATGATGACTTCGCCTACTTTAGTTTCACTTTTTTCTGAAACGCCTCCTTTACCTGAGCCCTGTATGGTTGGTATGGCATTGCTGACTGCCGCTTTGATATTACCCGGCATGGGCTATGCCGAAACAGCGCCTGAACATGCGACTATCAGCCTCAAATATTTACATTACGAAGACAGCCAGCCGGGGCTAAAACGCATTACAGCAAATTCTCCCTCAATTTCACTGATGACACCGGTTGCAGGCGAATGGTCATTAGAGGGAAGCTTAACGTCAGACGCTGTCTCCGGCGCCTCTCCCCGATTTCATACGGCAGTCTCAGGGGCGTCCCGGATGAATGATCAGCGCACAGCTGGTGATTTTTCTGTTACCCGTTTTTTTTCTCGCGGTAGTTTAGCGATTGGCTCTGCCTATTCGACAGAGCATGATTACGAGTCTCGCGCACTATCTGTTACAGGCAGTTATTCAAGTGAAAACAAGAACACTACCTTGACGGCAGGTTTGGGTGGCAGTAATGACCGAATCAATCCGACAAACAAGATCGTTGTGAACGAAACTAAGAAGACGATTAATGTATTGATTGGTCTTACCCAAATTTTCTCAGCTCAAGATATAGCTCAATTTACGTTAACACATAGCCGGGGTGATGGATACTTTTCTGATCCATATAAAACATTCGATAACCGTCCAAGAAATCGTAATCAAACGACTTTTTTAACCCGTTGGAATCACCATTTTGCAGAAACCAGCGGTACCAGCAGGCTGAACTATCGCTATTATCAGGACAGTTATGACGTTAGGGCACACACGTTAGCAGGAGAATATGTGCAACCACTGCAACATGGATGGACAATCACGCCGTTAGTCCGCTTATACACGCAGAGTGCCGCCAGCTTTTACTTTGATCCGGTGTACGACGCGCAGTTAGGAGCACCTTTTCCACCGGGTTATGTATTTGGATCCAACAAACCTATGTCGGCAGATCAACGTCTTTCAGGCTTTGGTGCGATTACGGTTGGCTTGAAAATAGCAAAACAATTAACCCGTGACTGGATCGTGGACATGAAAGTTGAGGCCTACGAACAGCGCGGAGAGTGGGGGTTATTTCATCAGGGTAGTCCCGGATTGGCACCGCTTCGGGCGAAAAGTATACAAATGGGAATCACAAAGCAATGGTAATGCCTGTTTTTGACGTGGCATTTGACGCTATGAGTAGCCGATGTGAAATTCGATTGGCTGCCATTGACGAGCTGGCAGCCAATCAGATTGCCCAGTCTGCGATAAAAGAAATAAAGCGCATTGAGTACAAATATTCACGTTATCGAGCGGATAGCGTCGTTACGCATATTAATGCGGCAGCGGGTAAAAAATGGATGCAATGCGACGAAGAAACCTTGGCGTTATTTTCTTACGCAAATGATATTTACCTACTTAGCGATGGGCTATTTGATATTACTTCTGGAATATTACGGAACGCGTGGAATTTTCGTTCTACTGAGATACCAAAGGCGGATGTAATTAGTGCGTTGATAAAGCGGATCGGCTGGGGAAAAGTCAAGCAAGAGCGGCAAAGTATTTATTTGCCAGAGGTCGGAATGGAGGTTGATTTTGGTGGTTTCGGCAAAGAATACGCTGCTGACCGGGCAGCAGGGATCCTGATTAAGCAAGGAGTGAAACATGGTTACGTTAACTTAGGGGGGGACATGCGTTTTATTGGACCTCAGCCAGACGAGCAACCGTGGTTAATTGGCATTCAAGATCCACGAGATGCTCATCGCACAGTTGCTACTTTGCCTGTTAGTAGAGGAGCGTTAGCAACTAGTGGTGACTACGAAAGATTTTTTGAATTAGATGGCAAGAGATATTGCCATATTTTAGATCCTCGTTCAGGCATGCCTGTTTCTCATTGGCGTTCAGTCAGCGTTTTGGCGCCGCTGGCAATTGCCGCCGGTAGTTGTACAACGATTGCTATGCTAAAGCAGGAGAAAGGTTTGGAATTTTTGGAAGATTCAAAAATGAGCTATTTGGCGATTGATCAGCAGGGGAAAATATTTTCGCGAAATACCTAGCCATCTTGTCTGCCAATCAAAGATATCCATGAAGAAAAGAAAATGTCGATGACCAAATAGCAGAAATGAGCATGCCCACATTGAGAGTGATACATCTTTCACGAGAAATAGTTTAATGAGATTTCGAAAAATTCGGAGAGCTTTATGAAACAAAATGTTTTACAAAAATGGGCTGCTTCGCTCATTGTTTTTTTTGTGTTCGGGTCATTGGTTGAAGTAGCCACCGCAGATGATTTTCTGGAGCCAGAGCAGGCTTTTCAGTTGGAATCTGAGTTGCGGGATGCGAAAACCTTAGTCCTGTCTTGGACCATTGCCGCAAATTATCACCTTTATCGTGAACGTTTAAGTTTTAATGCTGTTGAATCAAACAACCTATTGGGTGAGATCAAATTACCAGATGGAATTCGTAAGTTTGACAACAACTTCAACAAAGAAGTGGAAACTTACCAAGATCGGTTGGTCGTTGAATTGCCAATCACGAAGACTGATCGTGTCTTCAGTCTTAAAATTGGCTATCAAGGTTGTGCAGATGCTGGTTTATGTTATTCGCCGATTGAAAAAACGTATCTTGTTGATGTCACAAAAATTGGAAAACTGTTGCCGACCACAGCAGACCAGGTAATAACTCAAGCGTCACCTACGACATTGACAGACGTGACAAGCAAATCAGAAACGAAGGAAGATGACACCTCTCTCGCCCAACGTACATTGCAGAGTGGCAGCGTGTGGCGGATTGGTCTCGCATTTCTAGTATTCGGCTTGCTCTTGTCGTTTACGCCCTGTGTATTACCCATGGTACCTATTTTGTCTTCCATCATTGTCGGGGAGGGGACTGTTTCTCGGAGCCGTGGATTTTTACTTGCGCTTTCGTATTGTCTTGGTATGGCACTTGTCTATACATCGTTGGGTGTAGCCGCTGGCTTAGCTGGAGAGGGCTTGGCAGGCGCTTTACAAAAGCCATGGGTTTTATTGACTTTCGGAGCGTTACTTTTCGGGTTGGCATTATCGATGTTTGATGTCTATCAGCTGCAACTGCCCGGCAGTTTGCAAAGTCGTTTAAGTCAAACAAGCGGTAATTTAAGCGGCGGTAGATTCTTTGGTGTTTTTTTCATGGGTTCGCTCTCTGCATTAATTGTTGGCCCTTGTGTTGCGGGGCCATTAGCGGGCGCTTTGCTTTACATTAGCCAGACACGTAATGTATGGACCGGCGGATGGGCATTATTCTCTATGGCAGCGGGCATGAGCGTGCCTTTATTATTGACAGGTATCTCTGCCGGAAGTCTTTTGCCACGTGCGGGTATTTGGATGAATCAGGTAAAAAAAATCTTTGGATTACTCTTAATTGCAGTTGCAATCTGGATGATTTCACCGGTATTTTCTGTTGTCGTAGTTATGGCAGTCTGGGGCGGGTTTTCAATCTTGTGCGCAGTCATGCTGGACGTTTTTAAGAGCATACCAACTGGTGCCAGAATGCGAACATATGTAGCTAAAACCCTGGGAATCACATTCTTATTTTTTGGCGTATTTGAATTAATTGGTGCAGCAAGCGCAGGCAAAGATGTGCTGCAGCCTCTGTCACATTTACGCGTTACTAGCCCGCCAACCTTACAAGAAGCCTCTTCATCTGTTAATCAGGCAGAGGTTAAATTTAAGCGTATTCATAATATTGAAGAACTTGACGCGACGCTAGCATCCACAAAAACACCCGTCATGCTTGATTTTTACGCAGACTGGTGCGTTTCCTGTAAAGAAATGGAACGCTTCACTTTTACGGAATCAAAAGTTACCGATCAATTAAAGCAAGTACACCTTTTACAAGTTGATGTAACCGCAAACAGTGATGCCGATAGGGCGTTGATGAAACGCTTTAGCTTATTTGGTCCACCAGGCATTATTTTGTTTAATGCAGAAGGCAAAGAGATTCCGCAAAGTCGAATCATTGGTTACCTATCACCGGAGAAGTTCGTTCAGCACATATCACAACACTTCGCGCTCTGATTGGTTATGCACTCCATCGACACGCTACCGCACCAGTCCGACACAGCGGTGATCTTGTAAGTGTTCAAAATTTTGATCGCGCTGCTACGTCGGCGCGACAAAAGCGCTTTAAAGAGCAATAGCTCGGCGGATGAACGCGTTTTTTGCGGCGTGGTTAATGGCCTCCACAACTACACGTCCTGCTGACGTTGGGAGTAACTTTGAACAAGTGGCGGCAGTCTACTCGCTTATCGGTACCGCAAAACTAACAGGCTTAGACTCAGAAGCGTCGTTATAACAAATGCCGAAGTATAGCGCCGATCATCCCGTCAACCGAGTTGATGAATTCTGCCCCCACAGCTTCAGCAAAGATGCAGTCTTCGAAGATTACGCCGCTGCTAAGCGCGTCGATGTAGTCATAGATCAAATTACTTATGTAAGTAAGACGACTATAGCCGTGTGTATCCCTTAAATACGCCGCTTTGCCCACCCAGCAGTTGCTGATACTTTCTACTGGATGGGACTCTAATCTTGATTAGATACGAATGAAGTTATGCGTCGACAACGGACCAAAGGGCAATGAAGCGAGTGGTCCGCCGACATCGAGTATGCCAAGATCAACCGGGAAGAAGCCGGCAGCTTCCATGACCTCGCGCACCGCTGCCTTTGCTTCAGTATCGTCACCAGAATAGAACAATACACGCTTGCCACCGGCTACCTCTGGCTCCGTCAATACATTCACGTCGTTATGGTTGAATGCCTTGACGACGCGTGCACTAGGAACCAATTGCTGGATGATTTGACTCGAGTGCTTTCCACCAAGATTGACTGGCTTGATCCCATAGGCGGCGAGCGGATTGCTTGGGTCGTTCGCGTCTGGGGATGTTGTAGGATCGAAGAACTCCACTGGGTTAGTACCGTCAATCACGATGCGACCGTTCCACGCTGGCAGACTGCCCAGCACTTTTTCCGCATCAACCCAGCGAACTGCGACCAGCACCATGTCGGCACTTGCGGCCTCTTGTACTGTGCCAGCTTTGATGGACGGCCCTAGCTCTTTGACCAGATCAGTCAGCGAAGCCGGTCCACGGCTATTGGATATGGTGGCCGAGATACCTTTTTTTGCGAGAATACGTGCGAAGTTGGAGCCGAGGGCGCCTGATCCAATGATGCCAATAGTCATGATAATTCCTTTAGAGTTAAGTCAATAAATTGTTTGACGAGTTGAATTTTAGTGCCTAACAATTTATAGCGTTAGTAGTAATCCGCTATAATCTGTTTCAATTATTACTTGAAGATGAAATTGTGGAAACGCTCGCCAATCTCGAATCCTTTGTCCGTAGTGCCGATTGCGGTAGCTTCTCTGCTGCAGCGCGTTTGCTGGGCTTGACGCCAGCCGCTGTGAGCCGAAACGTTGCGCTTCTGGAACGCAACCTTGGCGTGCGACTCTTCCTGCGCAATACGCGTGGGCTGACTCTCACTGAAGCGGGTGAACGTTTTCAGCAATCAGTTCAGAGTGGTCTCGACAGCATCCAGGGAGCAATTGCTGACATCAAGGTCAATGCCGGACAACCGGCGGGCGTGTTGAAACTGAGTGCTGCGCCAGGATTTGGCATGGATTATCTGTTGCCTCTTATGCCGGTGTTTCTCGAACGTTATCCTAGGGTGACTCCTGATTGGGTTTTTGATAGCCGTCCGCTTGACCTGATCGCGGGCGGTTTTGATGCAGCGATCGGCGCTGGCTTTGAGTTACCTCCCGGGATGGTGGCGCGGGAACTTGCGCAAATCCATTTGATTGCGGTGGCGTCACCCGCCTTATTACAGGGCAAGCGCCGCCCCAGAGATCCATCCGGACTTGCCGAATTCCCCAGTATTGTGTTGCGCTCCCCATTAACTGGCCGTATTCGCACGCAGGTCATGCGCAATAACGCGGGCCTCGAAGTCACGGCAAAACAGCAAGCGGTAATGCTCGTTAACGATCCGGATGCACTCAGTCGCGCCGTAGTGCTTGGCCTTGGCGTCGGATTGATACCAGTTCCCCACGCCGCTCCGCATCTGGCGAGTGGTACGCTGGTGCGGTTACTACCAAACTGGTATGGTGACGTGGGGGCAATCTCATTGTATTTCACCAGTCAGAAGCTGTTGCCGGCGAAGACGCGCGCCTTTGTCGATTTTGTTGTCGATGCATTTAGGATGCAGAAGCTACCGCAAATTCTCTCTGCCAAGTAGCGCACTATTAATATCGGGAGGTCCTAACATTATAGCTAGTCGTCCAGATTAAGCAGTTTCTTGAGTTTATTTTTATCGTCGTATTCGATTTATACGTCAGGTATTCTTTACGTCGCATCAAAAAATTAATTCAGACGAACCATTTTTCTCTTATCCGGCCATTATTACGGATAATCCGGAATAATATTTGGAAGCCAACCTGTTGTCACTTCGGTGACGCTTAACACTCAATGTAGCGTCGGCTTGATCGTCTATTTTTTCTAGAGCTCAAAGGTTACGGTTTATGATCTAGCTTTAAATCCAACCATTGTCGATGAACTCAGTAATTGCGTAAATGCGATTTACAAGCGAGCGTCCCCGAACTGCACCGATGATTTGTTGCACTCCGCTAGCATAAGGAGCTTCACCATAAATCCTTGTTTCCATCAAGATTGAGCAGGGGCCGTCCTGGATCGTGATTCGATGGAAAGCATGTCGAGCTAGGTACTCGTGTGGAATATTGAGCTCATTCGACTGTTTGGACGGAATGCGTACAGAAACGATTGATCGTTCTTCAACATCAAGAGATTGTGCCAACTGAACCGCCGTGCCTGGAACAGAAGTCTTTGATGCTTGATGTGACTCTGTTATTTCTGTTTCATAGCTCTTGAACATGGCTGCGGAGCGTTCAAGCATGCACATGAACTTGAGCATTAGGATATTTGTGTCTGGGCACAACAATATCGGAAAATTTGGAAGAGATCCCACCATTGATGAACCAGTCGATAGTTCGACAAGAACCGATGCGGTACCCGAACAGAACTCAGAAATGGTATCGATTTCTCGACCAGATCCAGCATGAACTACGATGCTCTTGCAGTTTTTTTCGGGGGCGCCTTCCATTGTGATATGGATAGGCCTTCTTGAGATACTAGCCTCTCGAGTAACTCTGAGGCGAGCTTCCCTTTGCCCGCAATGTAGACCTGCATTTGTCGTTCTTTCTTATTTAGTAGATAAATCCATACGGCTGTTGTTGTGATGCTTCTATAAGGGCATCACTTCAAAAAAGGCGAAAAAAAACGCCTAACATGGCAGCTCGTCCTACTATCCTGGCGAGGCATGTCCTTCGACTTAATAGTAATGAAGTCATTTTGTTTGATGATATGAGTAGTTTTGAAAGACAGCTTTATCCATCGAACTACACCTAGGATGTTGTACATACGGTGAATGTAGCTAAGCTATCTTATTTTTCAGGATTCTAAAACATAAAGAAAGCTCGCCTCAAAGTACAATTTAGCCCCTATCATTTACTTTTTTTGTCGGTGTATGATGATCTATCTATATTGATTTGATCAGATGGTTACGTGGACAATCGACATGAATTTATTAGTATTTCTTTGAGCTTACATTAACCAAGACTGCTATGGTCATGATCAACCCGCAACTGTAACTCGAAATCCGTCAACTCTTCATCCAACGTTCCTCTGGTACGAAAATTTTTATTGGCTTTGCCATACCAATACTCTGCATCTTCTAAGTCTCCCTCTTGAATATGCAGAATGCCATGCAGCCATGCGCCCAACGGCGATTCGTCACTTTGCACGAGATTGTGTGCCTCTATCCACCGTCCCGAGCGCATGTGGCTAAGGACGTTATGAAGTAGGTTCATGAAAGGCTCCTTCTTACACGTTGAGCATAAAACAATTTAGAATCCATAAAAATATTTTCATAAATTCCAGGACCACGTCTTGGTGCATACACATCCTATGCACGACCACTCAAAATCTACATTATTGACGTAAGTGTTCCCATTACGATCGAGTAGGGCGGTTAAATTTATCGGCAATATACCAATCTACGTTGTGGCATCACCGCATAGCCTGCGCTACCAGTAAAGTATCGGTAAACTGCTCAAATTGCACAATTTTCCCCTCCTTAAACCGCCAAATATGTGTGACTCGTGCCTGCATGGATTTGCCTGTTTTTTTGTAAATACCAGAATACTGGCCTATGCCAATAATGCACTCTCCAGCATCAATAATTTCTGTTAATTCAAATCGATAGTCTGACCATTCTCTGCCGAGCGCCGTGAATACGTGTTCCACGACTTGCCCAGGACCGACCCAAGTACCTGCACAAGGGAAGCCAGCCATTTCTGTCCATTGCACATCTGGCGCAACGTCTGCCATCATGGTTGCAATGTCTTGGCGTGCTGACGCCGAATAGTGATCAGAGATGATACTCAAGTTGGTGCGCATATTCTGGACTCATTTCGCTTATAAAAAATTAAAAAATGCTAGATTGATAGAGCGTATTTATGCATGAAATAAAAGACATCAATCGGGTACTTGTCACTTGCTTATTAAGCCTAAAATACGTTCAACATTACTGAACAATGCCGCGCTAGATAATAACCGGCTACCTTTCTCATTCGTCACCACAATATTGGGAACTCCCGTAATGCCGTAGGTATGCAACAGATGCTGTGAGTGCGATAGCCGAGCGCCATTAACTAGACGCAGTTCCGTGTCGCCAATGGCCAGACGCATTGCTGCAGCAACTAAGCCCATGTCATTCAGCAATTTTTTAACTACAATCACGTCTGTGATGTCTTGTCCGTGCACATAACGTGCCTCTTGCAGGACTTTCAGCGTTTCCAGCTCGCGCTGTGGGTCAGTCATCGACACAACTGTTAGTGCTAGCGTTGCAATTTCCGAATCGAAGCTGCTACCATGATTGCCCAACACCTGCGTACGATATTTGTCGGTAAAGCGTTGGCCTGTCCTTTCTTTAATTCGCATGTCATTTGACCACGCGAATTCAGCAAATCCCGCATCCATGAGACGCCCATTGCTGCCAGCAAACAAGCCAGTTGGTGCGAGCTTCAATGTCACCCCGTCTTGATTGCTTAATTGTTGAATTACAGGCGATGCGCCATAGCACCAGCCACACAGAGGATCAAATAAATAAGTAAGTGTCGTGACCATGTTGTAATTTCCTATGGTTGCAAGCTTTTAGCGCCGGCATTGGCAACGGCACCGTCATCTGATGGCGTTGCGCCACTAGCGCCAATTGCGCCAATGATTTTCTGGTTGGCGATCAATGGCACTCCACCTTCAACGGGGAATGCACCGGGTATACCGAGCAGATTAATTTTGTTGTTATTTAAAATTTGATCCTCAAGAGCTTTCGTGGGCGCTTTGATTCCGTTGGCTGCTTTGGCTTTTCCTATCGCCGCATCCACAGTCCCAATTGGTGCTTGATTCGAGCGCTCCAAATAAATCAAGTTACCGCCAGAGTCGACCACAGCGATCGTCAATTCAAGGTGTTTTTTGTGCATCTCCGTCGACGCTGCTTGGGCGACTTTTTTGGCAAGCTCTAGGCTGATCGGTGCTCCATAAGCGATGGTTTCGGCGTGAGTACTGCAGCAATTGATAGTCAGTGCAACAAGGACCAATTGCATCAAAGTTTGTTTAATAACGGTCATAGAAATTCTCTCGCATAGTTACAAATTAATACTGCGCCCGAAAACTTTTCGGGCGCATTGAAATGGTCTAATGCTCTTATAGCGTTACCACTTCATTTCGCCTTTGTTGACCTTAGCGCCAATATCCAAGGACATCCCACCATCCGTCACCATTGGGTAGGACTGTTTCATTGAGTTAATCAGTTCTGCCCCGTCCTTGCTGGACGCTAGATTTTTCTCGAAAGTCTGCAGGTACTCCTTTGTGAATGCGATCGAACTGGCGTCCACCTTAGTGCCAGCACTCATGTGACCAGGCACTACTAGCTCAGGCTTCAGCGCCGACATGTCATCTAATTGTGCTATCCAGGCTGCACGTTCGGCGGCTGTCTGAGTATCTGCGGTCCAGACATGCATATGGCCGAATACACCAATGTTGCCGACGATCGCTTTTATCGAAGGAATCCATGCATAAGGGCGATGCGCGAGAATGCCACTGGTACCGCGGATTTCAATAGTTTGACCTTCGATCTTCAGAGTATTGCCTTGCAACGCACGGGGTGTGATTGGTTTGCGTGGTGCATTTGCCCCCATTTTTGGTCCCCAGAATGCAAGCTTACCTGCCATCTTAGCCGACAACTTCTCTAGGACCGCCGGGGTAGTCACCACGTCGGCCTGTGGGAAAAAGTCTTTCAATGTTTCCACTCCAAAGTAGTAGTCAGGATCAGCCTGGCTGACATAGATGGTGGTCAGTTGCTTGCCGCTATCCAGCACGTTAGCCGCGATTCGCAGTGCATCTGCGCGAGTGAAGCCTGCATCAATCACGATGGCTTCTTTTTCTCCATAAACAAGCGTGGAGTTGACATTAAAACTCGTGCCTTCAGCGTTATAAATCTTAACAGTGAGTGGTTGTGCCGCTTGAGCAGTACTCAGGGAAATGGCAAGCGAGGCAGCGATTACGGTAGTACGAATCATAGTGAACTCCTATTGGCTAGTTAAAAGAAACGCCTAGTAGCGTTGGATAGCACTATAGTTGCTAAAATCGATCAGATAAATACTATAATTCAGGCATAACTGTTTCATATTTCGAGTAAATCATGGATAGATTGACTGCAATGCAAGTATTTGTTGAGGTTGCAAATAGCGGTAGCTTTAGTGCAACGGCTGAAAAGCTTGAGATGTCGCGTGCCATGGTGACGCGCTATGTAGGCGAGATGGAGCGATGGTTGGACGCACGTCTATTACAGCGCACCACACGCAGCGTCACGCTGACGGACGCTGGCGAGAACTGTTTGCGTCGCAGCCAGCAAATGTTGGCGTTAATGGAAAACGTAGAAGAGGAAACCAGTGGTCACGACGGTGAGTTGCGCGGACAGTTACGTATCACTTGCAGTGTCTCGTTTGCCTATGCGCAGATTGCTGCAGCCGTAGTTGATTTTTTAAAGCTGTATCCTCAGCTCAAAATAGACCTCAACGCCAGCGAAGGCACACTAAATTTGGTGGAGGCACGCATCGATCTGGCCATTCGCATCAGCGCTGCACCTGATCCGCTCCTGATTGGGCGAAAGTTGGCACCATGTGCCTCGGTGTTGGTCGCGTCGCCCGCCTATCTTGCTGCCAATGGCAGGCCTACAATACCTGCAGACCTACAGACGCATCGCTGTTTGAGTTATGCCAACTTCTGTAAAAGCGTATGGAAACTCAGCCGCGGTGAAGAGCAGGCCCAAGTAAGTTTAACTAACTACTTCAGTGCCAACGAGGCTACAGCCTTGCTGCGTGCCACTTTGGCTGGAGGCGGAGTGGCCTTACAGCCTACCTACTTAGCAAATCCGCATTTGAATGACGGCAGTTTGCAAGCTTTGCTTCCTGACTGGACGCTACCAGAGATGACCGTTTACGCTTTGTACCCATCACGCAAACACTTGTCTCCAGCGGTGAGGGCACTATTGGATTTTCTTGCGGAGCGATTTTCAACTGTGCCATGGTAGTCAAAATACAATCAGTGAGACATTTGTCGTTGTTACCATCGCAGCTAGTTGTGCGGTGAAAGAATGCGCATACCAGCCCAGCACCTAGAACTTTATACAGTGCGACCGTTCGCTGACGGACTAACAGCATCCAATAGAAATTTAGTAATTTTAAATAGTGTCTTGCGAAGAGTTTAGTACTGAATGAATCCAATGCGTTGTGTAGAGAAGTTGTCTGAGCTTTACGAACATTTATGTATGTATCTATCAATATTGTGCCTTCTTGTGCGCTTGAAATTAATCTCTATCATTGCGTTACAAACTAAATGTTCGTAAATTTAATTGGAGTGCCGCTAAGTTTAAATCGGTGCAACTGGCTCTCCGACTTATAGCAGAATTTCAACGAATTATTGATATAACAAGGAAGTTTTAATGAGCTCTATTTCTGAAGCCCGCACATCCTCAAATGGCAACTCCATCACACACCTACTGTCCCGAATATTAAAAACGTTAGTAGTAGGTTCACTGTCGCTCTCCGTACTCACTTCTTACGCTGCAGCTCCTCAGCTCAGGACACAAGTCCCGGGTTGGTATCGCATCATGGTAGGTGATTTCGAAGTAACCGCACTCAATGACGGATATACAGATATGAAACCCGAGCAAATGCTGAGGCATACTCGGCCAGATGAAATCGAGCGCGGGATGGATCGGGCATTTCAACAAGGTTCAACGATACAAACATCGGTCAACGCTTTTTTAGTTAACACTGGTTCGCAACTGATACTTATTGACACGGGGGCAAAAGGATTAGTGCCAACGGTTGGGCACCTTCAGGAGAATTTGAGTAAGGCAGGATATAGCCCAACGCAAGTAGATTTAGTGTTGATAACGCACATGCATGTCGATCACATCATGGGCCTCATTGACGCCAAAGGAAAGCCAGCTTTTCCAAATGCGCAAGTCATGGTAACAATACCGGAGGCAGGATATTGGTTAAGTGATGTGGTCAAGGCACAGTTTCCGAAAGAATTACAGCTATTTTTCGAGATGGCCAAGTCCGCTGCAACACCTGTCCAAGCCGCCGGGCGCTGGAAAACCTTTGCGCCAAACGCGGAAATTGCACCCGGCGTTAAGGCAGTCGCTACTGGGCATACGCCAGGTCACAGCAGTTTTATGTTTGAGTCCAATGGGCAGAAGATGTTGGTCAAGGGTGACATGATACATGTCGGCTCAATTCAATTTTCTCATCCAGAAGTTGGATTTGCTTATGACACCGATAGCGTAACTGCAATTGCCTCGCGCAAAGAATGGTTTGATCGTGCCTCCAAAGAGAGATTTTTGCTCGCAGGTGCGCACATTGTATTTCCCGGTTTAGGCCACATCAGGTCTGAGGGACATGGTTACGAGTGGGTGCCCGTTGATTACTCTCCAATCCGTGGGGAGGTCAAAAATTAAAAATATATTCTTTAATGTTCTCAAGTAACGATCAAGTGGTCGTACTTCAACTCACGAATAAGTCGCAATCACAAACAACGAAAGAACCCCGATGAAACTTTATTATTCCCCAGCTGCTTGCTCACTTGCCGCACACATCGCACTACGAGAAGCCGGCTTATCCGTAGATCTGATCAGTGTGGATCTAGCAACTCATAAGCTGGCAGACGGCACAGATTACTATACGATCAACCCCAAGGGGCCAGTGCCGTTATTAGAATTGGGAAATGGAGATTTCGTGAGTGAGGTCGCCGTCATTCTGCAGTACATCGCTGATCAGGTTCCTGAAAAGAATTTGGCCCCCGCTCACGGAACAATGAACCGGTTACGGCTACAAGAAACTCTGAATTTCATTGCGACAGAAATTCATAAAGGTAGCGGTATTTTCTTTAATCCTCACGCAAATGATGAAATAAAAACGTTCTACCGCCAGAAACTTCGGAACCTATACAGCATTATTGACCAACAGTTAGCGACATCTGGTTGGCTGATTGGAGATCAATTCAGTGTTGCAGACGCCTATCTTTTTGTAATGATCAATTTAGCCAAATTTATCCATCTAGACCTAACAGAACTAGTTGCTATTTCAGCCTTCACTAGTCGCATGCAAGAACGCCCCAGTGTACTGGCCGCCCTCAAAGCTGAAGGTTTAGCGTGACAAATAATAAAGTGGATGCTTTATTAAAACAGCCCAACCAATCGGATAAAAAAAGAAAAAATAACAACGCACATTTTATCATCTGAAAAAATGCGCATTTGTATTCTGAATTTATTCATAAAGTAATTTTATTAAATTGATTTACTTGGAGTACTTGTATGTCTAAGCATAGTAGAGATCAAATGATTTTTGGAGCAACCCTAGTGAACAGATTTCCACGATCATTATGGTATTCGACGTTCGTTTTGGTCGTGTTTCTTATTGTTATGAACGGTATTAATCTTCCGAATATCATCGCTGCCAAGGCTGGTTATACGGGATCCATTCCCATGTTCACTTTGGACGTATTGCCTGGGTATTCTCCGGCTTACCTTGCCGAAGTTTTAGGTGCATATGGAGAACAAGGGCGACGTGCTTATGCAACAAGCCTTATGACACTGGATATGCTATTCCCAATTTCTTATGGGATTTTCTTTGCTCTCTTTGTCCGTAGAGTTTACAAGAATCTGACTCTTGCAGTCGGCCTAGTGAATATGATGATAGCAATGCCACTGCTTTCAATGGTATTAGATTGGATAGAAAATTCGACTTTTGTTTACCTGATAAGTTTATATCCAATACAACCCGTTGAGGTCGCACATTTTGTCAGCGCTATAACAACGATAAAGATAAGTCTTTATATCCTTACTATTATTTCTTTGGTGTTTGGTTTAGTGTTTATGAACTTCCCAGCTTTCACTATACAGATTTAAGCCTCATAATCTAGTTCAAAGAAGAGGTGCTTATGTCTGGCAAACGATTTACTGAAGAATTTAAAAAAGAAGCGATTAAGCAGGTAACGGAACG
>NZ_JBMPPN010000037.1:0-19792 GCF_049340165.1 Undibacterium sp. Xuan67W | reverse complement strand
AACTCTTCACTTCTAAAACCTGTATCAACTACTTCACTTTCTTTTCTCCCCCCGCCTCTCGACGGGAGCCGAACTATAGCAAATACCACACACCATTGCAAGGACTTTTGACCAATATTTTATAAATAAAATGCGACCAACTGCTCCATACGTTCCCTACTGGTTTTTGAAATTCGCCGGACGCTTTTCCATGAAGGCTTTCATACCTTCCTTCTGATCCTCCGTAGCAAAGCTGCTGTGAAACAGACGGCGCTCATACTGGACGCCTTCGGATAATGTCGTTTCATAAGCACGGTTGACTGAATCTTTAACCATCATGACGATGGGCAGAGACATGGATGCAATCACCATTGCAGCGCCGATGGCTTCTTCCAGTAATTTATCCAGTGGCACAATACGGGACACTAATCCCGCACGTTCAGCCTCAGCAGCATCCATCATGCGCGCCGTCAGGCACATATCCATGGCCTTGGATTTCGAAATCGCTCTTGGCAATCTTTGTGTACCACCTGCGCCAGGCAAGGTTCCCAATTTAATTTCCGGTTGACCGAATTTTGCATTTTCTGCCGCAATAATAAAATCACACATCATGGCAAGCTCACATCCACCACCCAAGGCATAGCCAGCAACTGCCGCAATCACTGGCTTGCGAATTTGACGAATTTGCTCCCAGTTACGGGTAATGTAATCATTCTTATAGGCATCCATATAAGAGTAATTCGCCATCGCACCGATATCCGCACCCGCAGCAAATGCTTTTTCGCTGCCGGTAATTACGATACAGCCAATCGCCTCATTCAAATCGAATGCCTTCAGTGCAGCACCCAATTCATCCATGAGCTGATCATTTAAAGCATTTAAAGCCTTAGGTCGGTTTAGTGTAATGACACCGACCTTATCCTTCGTCTCGACAATAATATTTTGGTATTCCATGCAAGCCTCTTTATTTATATGAGCTATATACATTAGCTATTTATACACAACTTAAATTAACGATGACATCTGAGTCACAACTAAATGAGCCTAACGGCAACTTCGCAGCTAAGTTCAATTAATAGATTTCGGCAGCAATACCCACAACATACCGCGTTGCTTCATACGACCAGCCTGCTCACCGGCTTCGTTACCAAAACCCCAAAAATAATCCGCACGCACAGCGCCTCGAATCGCACCACCGGTATCTTGTGCCACTACGAGCTTTTGCAAAGCACGCGTACTGTTCGGCTGCGTGGTCGACAAAAAGACCGGAACACCCAGGGGCAAAAATTGCGGATCAATCGCGATTGAACGCTGTCCCGTCAAGGGAACACCCAAAGCCCCCTTTGGCCCTATCGCCGGATCAAGAATTTTTTCCTCTTTAAAAAATACCACGCTAGGATTGACGTTCAATAACTCATCCTGGCGACTTGGATTTTTAAGCAACCATTCCTTAATGCCTTGAGCAGATGCTTGCTCCAGTTTGAGTTCGCCTTTATCGACCAGATAACGTCCGATCGATTTATATGGATGCCCGTTCTGATCCGCATACGCGAGCCGGATGACTTCATTTGTGTCGCTCAACGCAACGCGCCCGGAACCCTGTATCTGCAAAAAGAATGCGTCAATCGCATCATCGACCCAAACCAATTCCTTGCCCGCAAGGGCGGGCAAGATCTCAGCGCGCGATGCATATGGCACGACTTTATTTCCGACAACCCGCCCGCGCAGCCGCAAATTTTTCAACTCCGGATACAAACCAGACAAATCAATCGTCAACAAATCAGGAGGCGTGCGATATAAAGGAGCCTGAAAAGCGCCGCCACGTTTTCGCGAGCCCTTTAACAAAGGTTCATAATATCCAGTAATCATACCCTCGCCAGTCCCATCGGGATTACTCACCTGATGCGGCACAAAGAAAGATTCAAAAAAAAGTCGCACAGCCGCATTGTCTTTTGCCTCGACCTCTTTGGCGATAGCACATGGCTCTCTCCAGTCAGGTTTAGTGCGCAATGCGGAACAAGATGCCATAAATGCAGGCCAAGCCTCGGTCAGATCATCCTGCTGCCAACCGGGTAAGGTGCTAAAACTTACTGGTTTCAATATATCTGTATTTTTTATCGCAGCTGCTGTTGTCCCGGTGGTGACTGGAGCCGGCATGGCTGAAGTTACAGGAGGAATCGCCACAGACGTTTTATCAATCGGGGCTGAGGTACATGCAGTCAGCAATACGGTAACAGCAGTCAGGGGTAGAATTGCGGAAAATTTCAACATAGGGAAATCAACATGTGGTTATTAGCAATAGAAGCCGGTGTAGCAATGTTCTTGCTCGTGTTTATTGTCTGGTGGACGATGTTCCAAGGGCGTGACTCTGAGAAAGCGCCAGTAAAAAAAGAGCAAAAATCCGATCCCGAATAAGTCTAACTGACGTCTGGCAGTCAGTGCATCGAGACTGACTCTGGTAATCGCATCAAGCTAGCCATAACGGCGACTAATGCAAAGTGCGCGGTAAGGACAGAACGAACTCCGGGATCGGCGCATCAAAACGATGCCCATCTTCCGCAACACAAAAATAGAGCCCCTTCATACTACCCTGCGGCGTCTTCAGCTCGCTGCCGCTGCTGTATTCAAAACTCTGCCCGGGTTGCAAAAACGGCTGATGTCCGACGACACCTAGCCCCTTCACTTCCTCCACATGATCTTTCGCATCAGTAATAATCCAGTGACGTGCAATCACCTGCGCTGGTACTGTACCGGTGTTTTTGATCGTCACTGTATAGGCAAATACAAAACTCGAATGATCAGGATTCGATTGTTCTTCTAAATATTTCGTTATTACGGAAATCTGCATCTCATAAGCTGCCATAGGTTCTTTCAACGGTTCTGTTCCTTCTCATCATTACGCATATTGTAGTATGGCGACGCATCGGCCACAGCTCCCCAGATCATCATTCATCATCATCTTACCGCGGGCAGAAGAGTAAAATAGTGTATCTCGACTCCACTTGCATTGACTATGACCACTTATCGTATCGCTCCTAGCATCCTCTCAGCCGATTTTGCTCGCCTGGGGGAAGAAGTTCGCAACGTTGTCACCGCTGGCGCTGACATGATTCACTTTGATGTCATGGACAACCATTATGTTCCCAATCTGACCATCGGCCCGCTCGTCTGCGAGGCCATACGCCCGCACGTTCAGGTACCGATTGATGTCCATCTGATGGTCAAGCCCGTAGATCGCATTATTCCCGATTTTGCCAAAGCCGGTGCAAACCTGATCAGCTTCCACCCGGAAGGCTCCGAGCACATTGATCGTAGTTTGCAACTGATCCGCGATCACGGCTGCAAAGCCGGTCTGGTGTTGAACCCTGCGACACCACTATATGTTCTGGAACACGTCATGGACAAACTCGATCTGATTTTGCTGATGTCGGTCAACCCAGGCTTCGGCGGTCAATCGTTTATTCCTCACACTCTGAAAAAAATCGCTGCTGTCAGACGCCTGATCGACGAATCAGGCCGCGACATCTTGCTGCAAGTCGATGGCGGCGTCAAAGTTGACAACATCGCCGACATTGCCCGCGCCGGCGCAGACACGTTTGTTGCAGGCTCGGCCATCTTCGGCAAACCGGACTACATGGCAGTGATCAACGCGATGCGCGCTGAATTAGCAACAGTAGGATAAATACAGGACAAGCCCGCAGTGTTTATGCGCCTTACCGAACACTATTGCCCGCAAAGGCGCATGGATACTGCGGATTCAATCCTATAAATTTTTAAAACTGGCTGACTTTTTCTTTCTGACACAAGATCTCATTAGATATACTCATATTGAATATCGCTAGTTCATTTACCTCTTTAGTTACCTCATCAGCCATATCGTTTTACCAGACAACCCCATTCCCCTTAAGAACACACAACTCCATGTTCAACAATATCCACGCCGTCATCATTGACCTCGACGGCACCATGTTAGATACCGCACCCGATTTTCTGATTGCGATTAATCGTATGCGTGCCGAGCTGGGATTGACGCCGCTGGATATCACAACGATTACGAACTTTGTTGGTAAAGGTTCTGAGAATCTGATTCATCGCGTGCTAGCAGTGGATTTTGATGAAGCGGCTATTGCCATTCACTTTGAAGACGCACTCGCCGCTTATCAGCGCCATTACCTTGCGATTAACGGGGATTACAGTACGCTTTATCCCAAAGTGCTCGAGGGTTTGAATGCGATGCGTGACCGCGGTTTGCGACTCGCCTGCGTGACGAATAAGCCAATGAATTTCGCGCTGCCTTTGCTAGCGAAAAAAGGCTTGAGCGACTATTTCGAAATCGTTTACGGCGGCGACTCTTTCCCGCGAAAAAAACCGGATCCAATGGCGCTATTACAAGTCTGTAGCGATTTTGCACTGAATCCCGCACAGGTATTGGCCATCGGCGACTCGTCGAACGACGCGCAAGCGGCTCGTGCAGCAGGTTGCCCCGTGTTGCATGTACCCTACGGCTACAATCACGGCGAGGCTATACAAAATGTTGATACTGATGGTATAGTCGGCAACCTGTGGGAAGCAGCACAACTACTTTCTGCATGAAATTCACACTGAATTCAACTAACGTTCTCACTCTAACGAATGTTTCCCGATATAAAACGTCTCGCAATCACACCAGGCACCTTTGAGGCCTGGCTATGGCGACGCTGGCAATCTACCTGATGCCGCGCAGGCCTTTGCTCGCCCTTATCCCTTGAGCAAATGTCTGAACACGTTTTTCTCATCTAGTCTTATCCGCCTTCATCCTCAAATTGCATAGAGGCGGCTGAAAGCACATCATGACCGAACTCGAATTTAAATCGCTGGCCGCGCAAGGCTACAACCGTATCCCTATGATCGCGGAAGCTTTCGCCGATCTGGAAACGCCTTTAACTCTTTATCTGAAACTGGCGCAAACCCAGAATACAGGCAAGAATACCTTCCTGCTGGAATCCGTCATGGGCGGCGAGCGCTTTGGCCGCTACTCCTTTATCGGCCTGCCAGCCAACACACTGATGCGCAGCTACGGTAACCGAAGCGAAGTCGTCAAAGACGGAAAAGTGATTGAAACCGTCGAGGGAAATCCACTCGAATTCATCGCCGCATTTCAGTCGCGCTTCAAGGTTGCGCTGCGCCCAGGATTACCGCGTTTCTGTGGAGGACTGGCCGGCTATTTTGGCTACGATGCGGTGCGCTATGTCGAAAAACGACTGGAACACAGTGCCCCCAAAGATGATCTCGGTTTACCCGATATTCAATTGCTGGTGACTGAAGAACTCGCCGTCATCGACAATCTGTCAGGCAAATTGTATTTAATCGTGTATGCCGATCCGACTCAGCCCGAAGCCTGGTCCAAAGCCCGACAGCGACTAAAAGATTTGCGCGCCATGCTACGTCGCAGCGTGGACGCACCGGTCACTTCAGCATCCGTCCGTACCGAGTCAATTCGTGATTTCGCCAAAGCCGACTATCTGACAGCGGTTGAAAAAGCCAAAGAATACGTCATGGCAGGTGATCTGATGCAAGTACAAATCGGTCAACGCATACGCAAGCCTTATGTTGATTCGCCGCTCTCACTGTATCGCGCATTACGCTCGCTGAATCCATCGCCGTACATGTACTTCTACAATTTTGGCGATATGCAGATCATCGGAGCATCACCTGAAATCTTAGTACGCAACGAACAACTCAGTGACGGCAATAAAAAAGTCACAATACGCCCATTGGCAGGTACACGGCCACGCGGCAGTACACCAGAACTCGATGCACAACTTGCCAAAGAATTGCTGGCAGATCCGAAAGAAATCGCCGAGCACGTCATGCTGATCGATCTGGCACGGAACGACGTCGGCCGTATCGCGAAAACCGGCAGCGTCAAAGTGACTGACCAGATGGTGATCGAAAAATACTCCCACGTACAGCACATCGTCTCCAATGTAGAAGGCATTCTGCAACACGGCTTATCGAATCTCGATGTCCTGAAAGCGACCTTCCCTGCCGGCACTTTATCCGGTGCGCCGAAGGTCAGAGCCATGGAATTGATCGACCAGTTAGAGCCGACCAAACGCGGCATTTACGGTGGTGCTTGTGGTTATTTATCCTTCGGCGGAGAAATGGACTTGGCCATCGCCATTCGTACTGGTGTTTTAAAAGATGGCATGCTGCATGTGCAGGCGGCAGCAGGGATCGTTGCCGACTCTGTTCCGGAAATGGAATGGCAAGAAACCGAAAACAAAGCACGTGCTGTTTTACGTGCGGCAGAACAAGTGCAGGATGGCCTGGACGGGGAGATATAAATGTTACTCATGATCGACAACTACGATTCCTTTACCTACAACCTAGTGCAATATTTTGCTGAGTTGGGTGAAGAGGTACGCACCTATCGCAATGATGAAATCACGCTAGATGAAATCGCCGCGATGAAGCCCGACCGCATCTGTATTTCTCCCGGCCCTTGCACGCCGCACGAGGCTGGTATCTCGGTGCCTTTGATCGAACGTTTTTCCGGACAACTTCCGATTCTTGGGGTGTGCCTTGGACATCAAAGTATCGGTGCAGCCTTCGGTGGCAAGATCATCCGCGCCAAAGAGGTGATGCATGGTAAAACCTCGCCGATTGCGCACACTGGTGTCGGCGTGTTTAGCGACTTACCTAGTCCTTATACCATCACGCGCTACCACTCACTGGCGATTGAGCGCTCAAGCTTACCCGCTTGCCTGGAAGTCACCGCGTGGACCGAAGACGGCGAAATCATGGGTGTGCGCCATAAGGAATTTGATTTGCAGGGTGTGCAATTCCATCCCGAATCAATTCTGTCTGAGCATGGTCACGCGCTATTGAAAAATTTTTTGATCGGAAAATAAGATGACCATCTCCCAACAAGAAGCGTTGACGCGATTAATCGAACACCGTGAAATTTTTCACGACGAAATGCTGTATCTGTTCCGTAAAATCATGGGCGGCGAAATGTCTCCTGTGATGATCACTGCATTGACCATGGGTCTGCGGGTGAAGAAGGAAAGCATAGGGGAGATCACAGCAGCGGCGCAGGTCATGCGAGAGTTCTCCACCAAAGTTCCGCTGGCAAATACGACGAACATGATCGACATCGTCGGTACCGGTGGGGACGGTGCACATACCTTTAATATTTCTACTGCATCGATGTTTGTGACTGCTGCAGCGGGTGCGCGTGTCGCCAAGCACGGCGGTCGCAGCGTATCGTCATCCTCCGGCAGTGCGGACGTGCTGGAATCGCTGGGCGTAAATATCAATTTGCAGCCAGAACAAATTGCGCAATCCATCGCACAAACCGGTATCGGCTTTATGTTCGCACCAAATCATCACGCTGCGATGAAACACGCTGCGCCGGTGCGCAAAGAACTTGGCGTGCGGACGATATTCAATATTCTCGGACCGCTAACTAATCCGGCTGGCGCACCTAATATTTTGATGGGCGTATTCCACCCCGATCTGGTCGGTATTCAAGTCCGCGTATTGCAACGCCTTGGCGCGCAACATGCGCTAGTAGTGTGGGGACGCGACAATATGGATGAAGTCTCACTCGGTGCACCCACCATGGTCGGCGAACTGGTGAATGGCGAAATCCGCGAATATGATATTCATCCCGAGGATTTTGGCCTGAATATGGTCTCCAACCGTCAGCTCAGAGTATCTGGCGCAGAAGAATCCAAAGCCAAGATTATGGAAGTCATGCACAACGTAACTGGCGCTGCGACCGATATCGTAAGCCTGAACGCAGGTGCGGCGCTGTATGGTGCGGGTATCGCCGACTCGATCGCCGATGGCGTCAAAAAAGCACAGACGGCCATCGCCTCCGGGGCTGCTCTCGCGAAGCTGGAGCAATTGGTACAGGTCACGCAGCAATTAGGTAAAGGAGCGTAATCGTGTCAGATATTCTGAATAAAATTCTGGCAGTCAAAGTCGATGAAGTCGCTGCCGCTAAAAAAGTTCAATCGTACACCAGCCTTCGTAGCGAAGTCGAAAGCGATACCGAAGCACGTGCATCGATACGCGGATTTGAAGCCAGTTTGCGAAATAAAATCAACGCCGGTCAGGCAGGTGTAATTGCTGAAATCAAAAAAGCGTCACCGTCCAAAGGTGTGTTACGTGCTGACTTTAAACCTGCTGACATCGCGCTCAGTTACGCAGACCACGGCGCAGCTTGTCTTTCTGTGTTGACCGATGAGCAGTTTTTCCAAGGTGCGCCAGACTATCTGAAACAAGCACGCGCGGCTTGCCACATTCCCGCTCTGCGCAAAGATTTCCTGATCGATCCTTATCAGGTATATCAGGCTCGTAGCTGGGGGGGCGACTGCATTCTGCTGATCGTCTCGGCACTCGATCACGGTCTGATGGCAGAACTCGAAGCTTGCGCGCATGAATTGGGGATGGATGTGCTGGTCGAGGTGCATGACGGCGAAGAACTCGACGCCGCCTTAAAACTAAAAACCAATCTGTTAGGCATCAACAACCGCAATCTGCGTACTTTTGATGTGTCGTTAGATACGACAATCGGTTTATTGCCACGCATCTCACCGGACAAATTAGTCATCACCGAATCGGGCATCATGAGCACCGCCGACGTCAAACGCGTGCGGGATGCAAATGTCCATGGCTTCCTGGTTGGCGAAGCATTTATGCGGGCAGAAAATCCAGGGCGGGAATTGCAGAAACTGTTTTTTTAATGCTGGACTAATCTTGATTGCGCAGCATTTATGCGGCTAATGGCGTGTTTTTGGCCTGCGAGGCGCATGAATACTGCGTGAGTACATTGAAATTTAATCTCATGATTTGACGTCAGAGGTACAGAAGCACTGCCCAAACTTAGACAGTGCTATAGCGCTACCACTTGCATCCTTTACCCTTGATCGTATCGACCAGGACTGGTGCAATGATCAGCAAACCCTTCACCGTGACATTGCCGAATTTTACTCCCTCCGAACGTGCCATCATACAGTCCTCGCGATGTGCTTTGTCCAGTTCGGTTTGTAGTTTCATTTCTGGCGTCACCGTTATTTGCGCCAGTTGCTGCTGCTCCAGTAAATCAGGCTGACGCGTCTTTTCGCTTTGCTGAAAGTGTTGACGGATGCGTTCCAGATCTAAGGCTGAACTAGGGGCTGAGCTAAGGGCTTGAGCAGAGACTCTTTGGTCTTGATGCTCCGGATCTCGTTTGTGCTGCGGCGGTTGATCAACGCTCGGACGATCAGAGGCAGAATTCGGCGCGATTACCCTATGTGTTTTGCGCGGAACATTAGGAGAAATCGCTTTCTCCGTTGCTGACTCAGACAATGGCGATGCGGCGTCTGGCCGGAGCTGCAATAGCTGTAGGTAACGTATACTTTTCACCTCTGAATACACCATTGGCGCACGCATCACGAGCAGCAAGCCTATGTGCAAGAGCAAAATCGGGAGCAGGGTCAACAGACGCTGGCGATTGAAGGAAATTGGTTTATGCATCAGGATTTTCTGGAGGATAAATCTCTGATACAGATTGCTTTAAAAAGTTTCCAATTAATCACATAAATATGCTGTTCGCATATTGAGGATTTCTCTATAAAAATAATAAAAATAGGGAGTATCCATAAAAAAATGGCTAATCCGCTCGTCTGATATGCGGATTAGCCACCTATATTCCCATACTCCTACTCAGTATTATTTCTTCACGGGCCTTTGATAACTAGGCCGGTGAGTCAACAAACAAGCCTTACTGTTCTCTTGTAAAGCCAGCGATAACGCAGGGATATCGTCGGCTTGCAGCTTTGCCTGAACCACCAGCAACTCATCACGACGGAAGGCATGCAATTGCACAGTTTCACCTACCGCATAACGACTCAGGGCGTTCGACAATCCATCGGCGGCGTCGGCAGCGGTCACACGCAAATCGTTGATGGCAATCAGAACATCACCAGCGGATAAACCGGCGCGATGCGCGGCACGAGTTTCGTGGACATTCGCGAGTTTACAATCATTGCCGTCTTTCGCCACGCGCACGCCGAGTGAGGCTTTGGCACGCTTGGTTCCTTTGCTTGCATCATTGAATATGACACCAAAGTCTTCATACAAGCCCGCCATTGGTAGGTCGTCAGTACCGCGCACAAAGCGGTCGAGAAAACGTTTTGCCTTGACGCCTGTGGCTTGTTCAATGATCGCTTCGATTTCTGTTTCGCTGAGACCTTGCTGTTTGCCAGACAAGGTTTTTTCATAGAAATCACGGCCGTATTTTTGCCATAAAGCACGCATCACATCGTCTAAGGATTTCTTACCGGCGGTCTCCGCACGAATCGTCAGATCCAGTCCGAGGCCGACTAAAGAACCTTTGGTGTAGTAGCTGACAATCGCATTCGGTGAGTTCTCATCCTGACGATAGTATTTGGTCCAGGCATCAAAACTGGAGTCGGCAACGCTTTGCTTTTTGCGTCCTGATCCGCGTGTCACCATATTGATGGTTTTTGATAACAGTTTGAAATAACTGGCTTCATCAATCATGCCGGAACGTACCAACATCAGATCGTCGTAATAACTAGTGAACCCCTCAAACAACCAGAGCAGGCTGGTGTAATTCTCTTGCCGCAAATCGTAATGCGCAAATGCTGCCGGCTTAATACGCTTGACGTTCCAGGTATGGAAATATTCATGGCTGCATAAACCAAGGAAGCTGCGATAGCCATCACTCATCTCAACCTGATTCTTCGACGGCAAATCAACACGATTGCAAATCAAGGCCGTCGAGGCACGATGCTCCAGTCCGCCATAGCCATCACCAACAGCCATCGTCATGAAGACATAGCGATCCATCGGTGCGCGTCTAGTCTTTGGTTCAAAGAAACTGATTTGCGCCTCACAGATTTTTTTCAGATCAGCGACGATGCGCGGCAAATCCAGATTCGGCACGATGCCCGTCACGACAAAATCATGTGGCACGCCATGGGCGTCAAAACTCGCCATGACGAAATTGCCCATCTCGACCGGATGATCAATCAGCTCATCATAGTTGGCGGCAATATACGTTCCAAAGCCATAGCGCTTGGCTTTCAACTCTGGCAATGCTGTCGCGACACGCCAGTTTTTGCATGCGACGTCATCCGCACGCTGAATGTCCACGATATGTGGCACCATCTCCTGCTCGGCAACTTGCAAAAATACACTGGTGCCGTTAAAGAAGCCGTGTTGCTGATCAAGATGCGCAGCACGTACCGATAAGTCCCAGGCATAAACTTCGTACTCAATCGTCAATGCGCTTTCGCAGGGCGCGGCTTGCCAGGTGTGCTTATCACGCTTTTTCAGCAGCACTTTTTTACCTGCACTGTGCGCATGGATCTGTACGATATTGCGAGCAAACTCGCGAACCATATAGCTACCGGGAATCCAGGCAGGTAGCGTGAGTATTTGCCCTGCAGGATCGGGGCGGGCGATACTCAGACGCACCTGATACAAGTGTCCGGCCAGATCTTTGGGGACGATATGATAGTGAATCGCGGAGTCAGTGGCGGCCTGGTTGACCTTAGCTTGTTTCTTCGCAGTTAATTTGACAGAGGTCTTCTTGTCAGCGGCATTGGTCATGCTCTTTATTCTTTCTTGAAACGGTAAAAATAATTAACGCACATTCGCGGCAACAAAAGTCAAGGCCAGCGCCGTCACCACCACGACGGTCAGGCGTAGCCGCAAGATAATAAACCAATCTGGCAATTCGTAGCTGAGATACAGACGTTTATCGACTTGATAGGCAACGACAAAACCAACGATCTGCACCAGAAAACCGACACCCATGTTCACCATTGAACACCAGGCAATCATGGTCGGGATTACCCCCCAGATCAGTGCCTTGCGGGTATCGGCTGTATCGCGATTCTGAGACATCAGAGCGACACCCCAATGCAGTCCTCCTAAAAACGACAAGATGATAATGCCGTAAGAAAGTTGCGCCTTGATAAAGTAACCTAACCAGTCAGGGTGCACGATCCAGCATGCCAGACTGAGAAGAATGAAAGGAATCAAACCGGAAAAACCGAGTTTATTCACCAGTTGTTTATTTGGGATATCCATTAGTTTATTTAGTGTTGAATTGTTTGCGTCACTTACTCAAGTTCTTAATCTACTTGATTTGCTTACCCGCTTGATGAGCAAGTTCCGCATGCGCCAGATTGGTAGCAAAATTAATAAAAACGCTATCTTAGTATTTTTATGCTTCAGCTTAAAACCAGATATTTTATGAGGATTTACCGACATTAGATATATTTACGCTAAGAAGATAGTTCGTAAATGCCATCACATGCTCCCCGAAACAACGCTTTGTTCGCTAAAAATAATGTGCCGGACACTTTTTCACGATTTGGCAGTTAAGATAAGGAAAAATCAGTCATCGCTGATGTCAGTTTATTTTTTTCTCTTTGCACAATGGCAAAGTCTTCTCACACCGAGCAAATGATAGCTTTCTGCACGCCTCCTACGACATACAGCCCCATCCGATTGTTTGTTGCGTTACGACGCGTTTTGGCTACATTTATCTTACTGATCGTTGTGCCGCCTCTGTCAGCGCAAAACCAATATCCCCCTTCCAATACCGTCATCGCAACTGAAGGATTTATCATGTTCGGCAACGACGATCAGTTAATTGCCGTGACGTTGATTAGTCTCATCACTTTGTTTGGCATGTTGTTATTTCTCATTCATATCCGTAAGAATGGTCAAAAAGCGTTGGAGCGTAGCGAAAATAATTATCGTGAATTATTCAATTTCAGCAGCGAAGCAATCGTCATCCGTGATCTCGAAAATGGCGCTTTAATAGATATTAATATGCGCTTCACTGAGCTATACGGTTTTACTAAAGCGGAAGCTGCGGCCCTGAATATTGAGAATTTCAGTGCGAATTATCCTCCCTACACCGATGCAGAGGGTAAGGTTTGGTTGAATAAAGCCATCCATGAAGGGCCGCAGCTTTTTGAATGGCATGCCCGGCACGCGGATGGTTGCCTGTTTTGGGTAGAAGTCTCATTGCACATCGAAGAACTCGACGGCAAACGTCGCTCCATTGCGTCCGCTAGGGATATTACCGACCGCAAACTGGCAGTCGCCCGTGTCAGCGCGATAGAACATCAAATGCAGCAAACATATCAAAGCTTACCGGTTGCATTATTTACTATCAATGCGGGTCATGTCGTTACCCAGTGGAATTCGTTACTGGCACAAATGACTCATACGGCAGCTAATGAGATTATAGGAACGACAGAAGCTTGGCGTGGTTTTTATCACGATACCCGTCCATGCCTCGCTAATCTGATATTAAATGGGATGAATATCGCGGCAATACAGGCACATTACCAAAGCAATGTTTCCCCAAGCAAAAACGTGGCCGGTGCAGTCGAAACAGAAGGCTATTTCAGCAGAATCGGTGAACATGGAAAGTGGCTACATTTTACTGCGGTCCCCTTGGTCGATGAAGTGGGCAATACAGTCGGAGCACTCGAAACATTAATTGATATTACCGAACGCAAATTCGCAGAAATTGCCCTACAAAACAGTGAGGCAACTTATCGCACACTGATAGATCATGCGCCAGAAGCAATTCTGGTATTAGACGTAGGTAAAAACAAATTCGTCGAGGCAAATCGTCATGCAGCAAAACTATTTGGCTATTCGCAGCTGGAGCTCCTAGATCTAAATGCACGTCAACTTAGTTCGGTGCTGCAAGAGGATGGCCCAGAAGCAGCGAAAATTATTAGAGATTATCTAGAATCAGCATTAACTGGGCAAGATGTCCGTTTTGAATGGGTGTGCAGAAACGCAAGCGGCGATTCAGTTCCATGTGAGATCCAACTAATTAAACTTCCTAGCAAGCAGGACGCTCAGTTAGTCTGCTGCAGTATTCACGATATTACTGAACGTAATGCTGCGAAATTAGCCATTCTGCGAGAGCGAAATTTTCTCGAGACTTTGCTTGAAGCGATGCCCATCCCGATTTTTTACAAAGATCGCGGGGGACGATATCTTGGTTTCAATGGCGCATTTTTGAACATGATGCACTTGCGCAGAGAAGATATCATTCATAAGAAAATTGAAGATTGGATCGCACCGGATAAAGTATCCATCTACAAAGAAAAAGATGCTTTGCTATATGGCAGTCAGGAAAAACAAATATTCCAACGCCGCATCAACGAAACATCCAATGATCCACGCTACGTAATTTTTCATCGCGCCGTCTTCAAAAATCAGAAGGGAGAAGTAGATGGAATGATCGGCGCAATTCTTGATATTACAGAATTAGAAAATACGAAAATTGCGCTGGAAAATTTGAATCAGGTGCTGGAGCATCGCGTCCTCGAACGCACGGAAGAATTGCAACAGGCGATGGAGCATCTGGTGCAATCCGAGAAACTCGCTGCACTGGGCAATCTCGTCGCCGGTATCGCGCATGAACTGAATACGCCGATTGGCAATATCGTGACCGTCGCATCCACTTTAAAAGATGAGAGCAGTGCGTTCCTGACACAGCTCAATAGCGGCCAACTAAGGCGTAGTGAGGCGATTCATTCTGCCGAACTCATGAAACAAGCGGGTACGATGATCGAGCACAATGCGATCCGAAGCGCAAAACTGATTTCTGATTTTAAGCAGGTCGCTGTTGATCAATCGAGCGCACGGCGTCGCCTGTTTGATTTGGAAGCAACCATCAATGAAGTCATGACCACGCTGATGCCCATGCTCAAGCGTACCAGTCATCATGTCGATATCCGGATTCTGGAAAAAATTCAGCTCGATAGCTATCCGGGGCCGATAGAACAGATCATCACGAATTTAATTTCGAATTCTTTACTGCATGGCTTTGATAGCCTGGAAGATGGCAAGATCACGATCTCAGCTCACACATTCGACAATGAGATTCTGCTGGATTATCGGGACAATGGTCAGGGTATGGGTGCCGATACCCTCGCACATTTATTCGACCCGTTCTTTACGACCAAACTCGGTCAAGGTGGTAGCGGCTTAGGTTTATATATCGTGTACAACCTGGTCACAGGTGTACTGGGTGGACGCATCACGGTGAACAGCAGTCCCGGTGAGGGCGCGCATTTCACAATCGTCTTGCCGCAAAGCGCACCTTAAGTTTTAAACGAACTTAACGCAGCAAATCTTCTGGTCGGTCAATGTCTTGCAAAATCCCCAGATCATCGACATCGATTTCAACAACTGGATAGCGTCGTAATAAATCTCTGGCACCCTGGTCACCGGACAACAAAAGCAGCTCTGCCAAATGGGTACGCGAAAATGCCACAGGATTGCCGAGCTTCCCCTGATAACACAACACGGCAATATCGGCACCAGACTCTAAAGCAGACAGCAACTGACAGATCGTTGACGGCTGCACATAGGGCATATCCGCTAAGGCAATGACCCACCCTTGATAGTCGAGACTCTGTTGCAAGCCATACACCAACGATGCCGCCATCCCCTGCTCTGCATGCGGGCAAACACCAATGTCGCATCCTGTATCTCGCAGTGACTGTGCAAGAACAGTCGTTGCCGAAGTTTGGGGGATTGCAGAGACTGAACAAGCTGAGGATGCTGGAATAACTGCTAGGGTATCAGGCAGCGCCGCCAATAAGTGCCTAGCGCTGCTGACTGCCACGGTCTGCTGATCACTAACCGGCTGCAACAGTTTGTTACGCTGCCCGCTCTGATCAAAACGCCGGCCTTGTCCCGCAGCGAGTAAAATACCTCGCCACTTTTTGAGGGACTGTTGGCTCTCACTCATGCAGTAATATTAAAGAGACTGAAGTGGCGGAGGTAATGAAAGTGATACGAACGGGTAGTCACTCTTATTTCAGGCTAGAGAATTTCTCTTCCAGACCTTTGACATCGACAGCACCAGGAATACGTGAGCCATCGGCAAAGAAAATCGTCGGTGTACCATTAATACGTAACTTCTTACCGAGTTCAAAAATTTTCTCGTTCGGTGTATTGCAGTTCGCCGCTGCAGTCGGTGCAACCTTGCCATTCAACATCCATTCATCCCATGCTTTATTGCGGTCTGCAGTACACCAGATGTTTTTGGATTTGACGCTGGAGTCTTCTGACAAAATGTTATACATAAAAGTGTAGACCGTGACATTGTCGACGTCCTGCAAATTCTTACGGAAACGCTTGCAGTAACCACAGTTCGGATCTTCAAAAATCGCGATCACGCGTTTGCCGTTTCCTTTAACTGTTTTAAGCGCCGATTCAAAAGGCAAATCGGCAAACTTAACCCGGCTGAGCTCATCGACACGCACCTTGGTGTAGTTCGTCGCATTGCGGGCATCAATGACATTACCGATAAACAGATATTGGGCTTTTTCATCGGTATAAATGACATCGCTACCGACTCGCACTTCGAACAATCCTGCATAAGGAGTCTTGGTCACTGAATCGACTTTGGTGCCGTCATTCAGGCGAGGCTCCACCAATTTTTTCACAGCGGCTTCCTGAGCAGTCTCTGCCATGACACAAGTTGCCGATAACATCAGCAAAGCAGCGATAAGTGATTTGATTTTCATTAGTGTTCGTGTCCGTCAATTAAATACAAAAAAACAAAATAGGATGCTATTTACCCATTGCATGAGAAATCAGCTTTCTCTTTATGACAGGCAAACTATCCAGCAAGTTCAATCCCAGATTACGCACCAGACGCAGCGGCGCCAGATCAGTACCAAATAATCGTGCCAGACCGTCAGTTGTCAACTGCATCAATGCCACCTCTTCAGTGCGTGCGCGCTGGTAACGGCGCAAAACACGCGCATCGCCACAATCGCGATGCTCTTCACGTGCGGAGAGTACCGACAATAAAGCCTGTACATCACCAAAACCCAGATTCATCCCATGTCCGGCCATCGGGTGTACGACATGCCCGGCATCGCCAATCAAAGCCACCCGCGCTGCGATCATCGAATGTGGTCGCATCAAACGCAAAGGAAACGCTTTAACCACCTCTGGAACCAAAGGTGTTAAACGCCCGAGCACCTCACGGCAATACGCAAATAAACGATCCGCCAGCGCCGTTAAAGGCTCACGCAACAACTGCCCAGCCAGAGGATCAGGTGCAGACCATACCAGAGATACGCGCTGCCCCGGCAGAGGCAAGAGCGCAATAATACCCAGATCCTCAACAAACCATTGATGCGCAATCCCGCGATGCGGTTTTTCACAAGCGAAATTCGTCACAACTCCCTGCTGCCCGTAAGAGCGATAATCCAGTCCAATATCGGCCTGCCCGCGCACCCATGACTGAGCCCCGTCAGCACCGATCAACAAAGCGGTAGTTAGCTGATCACTATTCTCAAGTTGAATACTAACTTCAGTGTCATTCACTGAAATACGCGATGCACGTCCGGCGACTTGCGTAATGTTCTGCGCAAACTTCAATGCATTATCCAAAGCCTGATTCAGATTTTTATCCTCAACAATCCATGCCAGCTCATGCACATGCGCGCCATACGCATCAAAACCCAACTTACCATCCGACGCCGCGTTGCCGCCAAATACCTGCATCGCCTCGACACTGGCAATCCGCTCATGATCCAACGCACCCCAGACTTTTAAACCACTCAGCAAATCATGCGCCACGTGATTGAGCGCAAATACTCGCACATCCCAATCCTCGGCAATAGATGCAGCAGAAGCCACAGATGCTGGCAAATGAGAAGGCGCATGCGAAGGTGCGAGCAAAGTCACACGCAAACCTTGCTGAGACAAACCCAATGCAGCCGCCTTACCAACTGCACCATCACCAACAATACAAATATCGCTATGTACAGATTGAGTCGCCATCGCGCTATAAACCTTACAAACAGAGAAATAATCACAATATTATACGGCAGCCAAAAAAGCAGCGAATTAAGTCACAACAGGATGAGGTCGCAAGTTAATTCATAAAATGCTTGCATATTAGCGACCACATCTCTATAATTCTTGGTCTTGGCCTGGTAGCTCAGTCGGTAGAGCAGAGGATTGAAAATCCTTGTGTCGGTGGTTCGATTCCGCCCCGGGCCACCAAGTACATCAAGGGTTAGAGCCGTAGTAGGCACTAACCCTTTTTTGTTTCTTGGTGTCTAGGCTACGTATAGGCTACGCCGTAGCCTATCAAAATTTTCAATCAAAACAGTTCTTTCTGTAGGCAAGTCCAACCTGCCCACCCTGTCCACGTTATTTTGACTAAATGCTTGAAGCATTTGTGCATGTCCAAGTTGCGCCTTCAAAATCAAACTCATATAAGTCGCCACCCATTTCACAATCCCGCGCATACTTTTCATAATCAATATAAGCACGCACTGATTCCGGTACGTCGCTTAAGTAGAATTCATCAAACAACGTCTCGGCAACGTCTTTCAAACTGCCTTCGGACAAATTCACGTCTTCCAGCTTATCCAAAGCATTTTCCAAGTTATAGCTTGAAACACTGCACAAATAATACAAAGCTGTTTTTTCATGCTCGGCTAAATCGGCAATAGTTTCAAACCATCGGTTTAAATTGGCTTGATTGATAGCACACGCTGAAAACAATTGGCAGTCGTCACCATCTATGAATTGAATTTCAAACTCTTCTACAGGGCTGCCAAAAGCGTCCAGCAGGTTTTCTGATTTCTCGGTATATGCCTCCAAGGTATCAAAGTAAAAACCAACTGCGTCCAAGCTATAAGGCTGTGCGAAAAATGTGCTCATGTTGTTCTCTGCTTTCGTATCGTTTTTAGGCTGGTTGAGCCTGAAGTTGATTTTGACTTGCTCTGTTTTTGCAGACTTCACAACTCGTTTATCTGCATCATTTTTGAGTCGTTTCGCCTAAGCCACGAATGGCATGGCTGGACAAGAAGCAATGCAAGCAATTTGTCAAAATCGCAGTCGCAACGAAGAGAGAACCGATTGCAGAAAATCCCGAAGGGGAATGCTTGTGTTGATACGCAGACGTGCAAATCTTGGCGTTTTTAGCGAGACGGGGAAAAGGTGTTGCAGATAAATTGACGGGTAAAAACAGAGATGCACTGGAGGGGGAATTTGAATTCAAGACAGAGAATAATCAATTGAATGTCATTCCATATGATGAAAATATGCAATTCTTAGCGCTTTTGTTACCATTCTGTTGTTGCACTTCATTCCACTCTCGTCGCTTTAAAAATTCAGGAAATTTATGGAAATTTCGGATGCTCAAATTGTTCACGCCTATGAAATAGCAAAACAAGTATTTAACGGTCAATTTTCGACTTCACGTGGAATAGAGGTTTTACATTTAGAACACGGCCTAAATGAAGCTTCGGCAGGTGACTTTATAAATGACTATAAATATTTACGTCGTGGTCAGGTGTTTCATAGGACTATGAGCGCTTCAGCTATGCGCTACTTTATTGAGCAAATTTTCGCGGAGCATGACTCTAGTGGTTTGAACCTTGCGTTAGCTTCTCTTCGTTTACATATTCAATATTACGAAGGACACACGAAGACAACCATGCACCGTATGAGATCGGTCGTAGACGAATTCGAATTACGTATCGATAGCCCCACTCAATCTGCCACTCCAAGAGCACACACCCGCGAAGACCTACGTCCGACCACAAAACTCTTGGTAAAGAGCGTTGTAGAGTTGGTCAATATCAAAACCGACGACTGGAAGGGTGAACTTCCCAGCTTTCACTATACAGATTTAAGCCTCATAATCTAGTTCAAAGAAGAGGTGCTTATGTCTGGCAAACGATTTACTGAAGAATTTAAAAAAGAAGCGATTAAGCAGGTAACGGAACGA
>NZ_JBMPPN010000036.1:0-23788 GCF_049340165.1 Undibacterium sp. Xuan67W | reverse complement strand
TTGATTACATCGAAGTGTTCTACAATCGCAAACGGCGACATAGTCATTTGAATCAGATGAGTCCCCTAGCTTTCGAGCAACAACAATTTGGAAGTTAAGAGTTGTCTACGAAATTAGGGGAAGTCCATTAAGTACTGAAAAAGGTTCAGATACTATTATTTCAATTTGATAAAAGCCTAGCTTACTACCCGTGGCAATGTGATGATGAAGCGAGTCCCCTTATGGGCGGCGCTCTCAACAGTAATTTTACCTCCGAGCACACCAGTAACAAGATTGTAGACAATATTCAATCCCAATCCACTCCCCCCCTGTCCAAGTTTTGTCGTAAAAAATGGATCAAAAACCCTACTCAGATTAGCCTCGGGGATACCTTTACCATTATCTGACAATACAATCTCGACGACGTCCGAATCACGCTGTGCTGCGGAAATAATCACTGCTCCGCGTATATCACTGTCGAAAGCGTGAATAAACGCATTATTGATTAAATTCGTCATGACCTGCCCTAATGGTCCAGGATAACTATCCATAATAATTTTAGGCGGAATATGACAGACAACTTCATGTCTGGTCTTTCGGATAACAGGACCAAGTGTCAAAACGTTTTCTGCGATAGTCTCGTCTAACGCAAACAAGCGACGATTTGCACTGGTCTGATCTACTGCCACCTGTTTAAAGCTAACGATCAGCTCTGACGCCTTACTCAAATTACGCACCAAAATATCTGCACCAGCTCGCGAATTTCCAAGAAATTCATCCAAAGTTGAACGGCGCATTCCTTTCTGTAATCCTTGAATAATTTCCTCGGTATGCTGTTGCATCGTACTGGCTACTGTCACGCTTATGCCAATTGGCGTATTTAACTCGTGTGCAACACCAGCGACAAGCGATCCAAGCGCAGCCATTTTCTCTGTACGCAGCAACTCATGCTGAGCTCGTTGCAGATTTTCAAGAACAATAGTCAGCTCCGTGTTTGCCGCTTCAAGCTCCTTTGTACGCTCAGATACTCGTCGCTCCAAGCTTGTGTTCAAACTAAGAATTTCAGATTCGTTATGTCTTTTTTCCGTAATATCTTCCTGCACAAGTACCAACAAAGTTTCATCTCCCAGACGTATCAAGCGACCAGAGATATTACAGAGCAAGATTTTTTCCTTATGACCGCAATGCAGCCACGCTTCGTAGTCATGCACTTCTTGATGACGCTCAATATTTTGCATGACGTAGTCTAAATCGTCAGGATTACGCCAAAGGGATATTTGCTTTTCTCTATTATGTAAAATTTCATCGTGGGTCCAGCCAAACTGGCGAACCCAAGCATCATTTACATCGACCATGACAAATACATTCGTTTTGCGAAATACCGTCATCGCTGCTGGAGAAGCATGGAAAATAGCGGTAAATTTATCCTCGGTAAACCGCAATGCCTGTTCGGCTCTCAAACGCTCATTCAATTCAATTTGCAAGATTTTATTTTTTTGATCACGGTCTGCGATCAACGCCCCCAAGTCAAGGCGCATCTTATCCAGACTTTGTGAGAGATTACCAATCTCATCAACCCGACGAACAGGCAGAGGCTGGTCTAAATTTCCTTTTGCGAGACTTGCAGTCGCTTGCTGCAAATCTTTAATGGGTCTAACAATACGGCGTTCAAATAGAAACAGAATGAAAGCGAACGAAATCAAGACCTGAGCAAGGAGTGCACCGCCCATTTTTAAAAGATCAGTAATTAATTCTTTCTTTAATCTTCCGGAACTAAGTTCAACAATCACCTTACCAATCCGTTTGTTTTCTAGACTACCAAGGTAAATGCTCCGCTCTTCTCGGTAGGTATCTCCTGATCGACGCGCAGGTATATTGGCATGAACAAATTGATTCTGTGACTCATCCTCGACTGTTACGCTAACCACTTCAGGATTGCGCATAACTGCTTGGATGAATTCATTTGCGATTTCTTTATCAACATTCCAGACGGGAACTTCCATCGCGCGCGCTAACATATCGGCATACTGCGACATTGGAGTTAATACGCGCAAATTCAACTCGCGCTCGTACCTATCCTGCACCAGAAATCTACCAAGCACCAAAGCCGGTAGCAAAATCCCTAGCGCAACACCAAGAATAAGTATTTGTCGGAGTGTAAGTTTTCCCAATATATTCTTATCGCTATTTGGTTTGCTTACGCCAAACCTGAATATTATTTTCGATGAGTTTATTCATCACATTTAGTTTGTTCAGTTTGAGCATTGCTTTAGAAATACGTCCTCGCATTTCTCCGGTGTTACAGACTGATTTATGAGAAAAAGTAAGGTAGAGACTTTCGTTGCTGACGGGCGGATTAACTGTTTTTAGTCCCAAAATATTGAGTTTCGCAACATAGGCCAATCCGGGATCTTCTTCATATATTAGATAGTCAGCACGAGAAAGCGCCAACATTTTCAGTGCCTGTTCTAAGCTGGGGACGGTATTGATTTTTAAGGATTCTTTTGCATAACGGTCAAATTCGTCGCCAAAGCTATTGTTTATCACCGTTACGCCCAGTCGACTCTTCAGGTCACTCCATTTTTTGTATTGGAACACTGCGTTATCTTTGGTCCAGATTACCGATCGCGTCTCTCTGAAAGCGGGATAGAAATAATCCATATAATCAAGCCGAGGTTGAGTAAAAAAAGCCCCCGCGATCAGGTCAACTCTGCCTAACTTAGCCTCCTCCTGCACTCGCCCCCAAGGACCGGAGTATTTCAACTCAATACTGACACCGATTTCTTTTGCCAGCATTTGCATCAAATCAGCATTTGCACCAATTAGTTTATTGTCGTCATCGGGATCTCGCCAGAGATAAGGAGGATATTCAGGATTACCCGTTGCCACCAGGGCTTTGCAAGATTGCGCACTGACAGTCGATGTAAGCATCGTGCAGACCATGAGCAAAACTGCACTACATACCGGCTTCACGATGACACTTACATTTCGACTATCAAGCTGCATGACGCAATACCTCACAAATTGGAGAAATACCCTGCTCTCAAGGTGCGGAACCAGCACGCATGATCTTAGCAACAAAGATATGAACGAGGAGCAACAATAGTTGCAATGTTACAAAATTGCGACAGGATAAGACATGCGCAAAAGTACGTAGCTCGAGATAACCACTAACTTAGTCTGAGCATACCTATTTAGAGAGATCAACCATGCTTTAAAAGAGCGATCGTGCTTTTACTAACTCGCTCTATCCTCCACTTTAAATTACCTCTTTACGACACTATTGCCAGAATTCCGCACTAAATCGCCTTGATTCAAACCTGGGTCGTGATCGAAGTTAAATGTATTTCTTTCGCCGTTATCGTATTGAACTGTCACATCCCAAGTCTTACTCGATTTCGCTTTTTGTTCAATTTTACGACCCGCATACGCCCCGCCAGCTGCACCAGCAATAGTCGCCAGATCGCGCCCAGTGCCATTACCGACCTGGTTTCCAAGAATCGCTCCTGCGACGCCACCAGCGATGACGCCTAGTGCGCTGCCCTCACCATCCTTATCGTTCACGTTAACGGCAACAACTTTGCCGCAGCCAACGCAGGAGTCAAGTTGTTTGGTCGAAACGGTTACAGCCTTGTTTGAATTTACATTGGAGTTTGAATTAACTTTGGCAGCGGCAAGAGCGCTGTTGTATTCGGACTTAGCATCCCGCAGGCACTGCATTCTGGCGGCAGAACTTGCTTCTTCAGAGCATAATTTTTTATCTTCTGCATAGCGATTTGCGGCATTTTTTGTATCCGCTGTGTACAGCTGTTTAGCACTCAGCGTTTGAGCCTGCGCGCCACCGGCGATTGTCAGTGTTATCGCCAAAAATAAGATTGATCGTTTCATCAGTTCACTCCATATGTAAAAATTAAAAAGCTATTGCTTCCTCTATAACGGCTACCATACAAAATGGATTACCTATATGACAATAGTTAACAGTTTAGTCTATCGACAACGAATTGCCAGACGAAAAAAAACGAATGGCCACTAAGCACATTCGTTTTTTATTTATCAGCGGCATCAAACCATTACGGCCCTTTTACACGCCATCCTTGATTTGATGTTGTTGCCGACCCTATTGATTTAACAGATCTTATGGATTTATACCTTAGCCTTAATGAGCTTACCCAGTTTTTCAATCCCTTCGTTGATACGCTCTGGAGACACGGTGACGAAGCTCAGGCGCAAGGTATTGGTCGCCGGATTATTCGCATAGAAAGGACCACCCGGTACGAAGGCAACATTTTGCGCGATCACCTCATCGAGTAATTGTTTGCTGTCGATATGCTTAGGCAAAGTCACCCAGATAAACATGCCACCTTCAGGCCGCGTCCATGTAACGCCTTCAGGGAAATACTTCGTCATCGCATTGAGCATGACATCGCACTGACCCGAGTAAAAACTGCGTATAGTCGGAATATGCTCACCGAGGAAGCCGTCCTTAATAACTTCGTACACGACCATCTGCGTCAGCGTTGCGGTATGCAGATCAGCAGCCTGTTTGGCTTGCTCTAATTTACGGATCAGTGGTACTGGTCCAACGACATAACCAAGGCGAATGCCCGGCGTCAATACCTTCGAGAATGAGCCCATGTAGATCACGCCATTCGGATTCATGTTCAGCATCTTTGGCAATGGTTCACCGCTGTAACACAAATCGCCGTAAGGATTATCCTCAATCAATGGGATTCCCATGCGGGCACAGGTCTCAACCAATTCCATCCGACGATCGAGCGATAAAGTACGGCCAGTCGGGTTTTGGAAATTCGGCAGTGCATACATCAATCGTGCGCCATGACCTTTTGTCGCGACCGAGGCCGGGATCAGGCCATGATCATCGGTATCAACTGATTCAAAATGCGGCTGATACACCGAGAACGCCTGCAAGGCGCCAAGATAGCTTGGTGTCTCAACCAGAATCTTGCTACCTTCGTCAATCAGTACTTTACCCAGAAGATCCAGACCTTGCTGCGAGCCAGACACCATTAGAATCTGCTCAGGCAAAATCTTGGAATCTGCTGTCGACAAGGAGTCTGCAATAAATTCACGCAAAGGAGCATAACCGTCAGTCGGGCCATACTGCAATGCCGACTTGCCTTGTTGCGACAATACCTTATCGAACGCCGCACGCATACGATCTACCGGAAAAGTCTCTGGCGACGGCAAGCCACCGGCAAATGAAATCACTTCAGGACGCATGGTTACTTTTAGAATTTCCCTGATCACGGAGCTTTGTAACTGCTCTGCGCGTTCAGAAAATTTCCACTCTATCGGGGTCGGGTTTTCAAGTTTCATGCTGGTCTCACTGAAGTTTTTCAAACAATTTTATAATTTTATGATGGAATAACTGGCTGGCTTAGCTGAATCGGCAGACTCAGTTGACTTAAGCAATTTCAGCAATCAATTCAATCTCAACACAAGCACCCATAGGGATTTGTGCCACGCCAAAAGCGGAGCGCGCATGCTTGCCTTGCTCACCAAAAATCTCACCGAACAACTCGGATGCGCCATTCGTGACCAGATGTTGCTCGGTAAAATCACCAGTGGAGTTCACCAGACTCATGACTTTGACGATACGTTTAACGCGATTCAGATCGCCGCCGCAAGCCGCCTGGAGCGTGGCGATGAGGTCAATCGCAACCGCACGGGCCGCAGCTTTGCCTTCTTCGGTACTGATATTTTTACCTAATTGACCTACCCACACCTTGCCGTCTTTTTTGGCGATATGACCGGACAAAAACACGGTATTGCCAGTTTGAGCGTACATCACATACGCAGCAGCGGGCACAGCAACGGTTGGCAACTCAATATTCAAGGCTTGAAGTTTTTCGTAAAAAGACATGGTTTATTCCAAAAAAGTAAGGTGGTGCACCCGGCAAACACAGGCGACTGAGTAATGCTATGTAAAGCTACGTGAATAGCAAAGATAAACTAAGGTCAGTCTCATATTGTAAGCTCCTCACCACCCGATTAACACCCCCAATAAGCACGAAACCGCTTGATTTAATTTGGAGAGTGAGGGGTTTTAAACAAGTTCACCGTTGAATCTTCATACGGCGGCCTATCCCCACCACAAGGATCACGGCCAGGGCAAATGCGACGTTGCTCAGGGTTAAATTTTCACCTACCAGCAAGGCAGCGCCGAGCAGCGTCAGAAATGGCTGAATTAATTGCACCTGCCCGACCCGGGCGATACCACCGATTGCCAGCCCCTTGTACCAAAAGAAGAACCCGATGAACATTGAAAATAACGAGACATACGCAAAACCAAGCCAGGCGTGCGCCGACGCCTGCAAGCCATAGCGCCAGCCCAGCCAGACTGTTACCGGCAGCAAGACCGGCATCGACAAGACCAGTGCCCAGCAAATCACCTGCTGACCACCCATTGTCTGCGACAAACGTCCACCCTCGGCATATCCCATGGCAGCCGCAATCACGGCGGCAAACAAAGCGAAATCTGCCAGATGAAAACTTCCGCCACCTTGTTGCAACGCAAACGCGACGACCAAGCCACTGCCAATCAGTGCCATGATCCAGAACCCTAACGACGGACGCTCATGAAAACGAATCGCCGCAAATAAAGCAGTTGCCAGAGGCAAAATACCCAGCACGACCGCTCCGTGTGAAGCCGGTACATAATGCATTGCAATCGACGAGAACACCGGAAAGCCGACTACAACGCCCAACGCCGTAATCAGTAATCCACGTAACTGCTGACGATCCGGCCATTGCGCCCGCATCTGCCATAGCAAGACTGCGGACAAGGTCGCCGCCACCACCGCACGTCCCAACGCTACAAATACCGGATTGAGCTCTGCTACCGCCATCCGCGTGAATGGCAAAGTCAGGCTAAAAATGGCGACACCAATCGCCCCCAGCCACATGCCGCGCGTCTCTGCTATTTTTTGTGTTGTCATGAGCTTTTGTTCTGTTTTTGATTATTTTTTGACTATTTTTTCTACTATTTTTAGGAAATAGTTAGAGAGTGAGCATCCATACAGCCGTCAGCGCTAACGCCAGCCCCATGCACAGATTGAAATTCCGTAAGCGATTGCCGACTAACAGCCAGCTACGCAAACTCTGTCCCATCCACGCCCACGCCATGATGCTCAATGCGCTGGGGACAACAAACCCCAGACTCATCCACGACATCCGCGCCACAAAATCGGCATGACCAATCGCGTAGGTCGAGGTTGCGGCAACCAGCATCATCCAGGCTTTAGGATTCACGATCTGGAATAGGGCGGCCTGCATCAGGCTCAGCGGCTTGATCGCCTCCGAGGATGATAGCTGGCGTGAGAAACAGAGCTTCCAAGCGAGATACAACAGATACGCATTGCCCGCCAGCTTCATTCCCCAGACCAGCAACGGACTCGCCTGCAAAATCGCCATGCCACCCAAACCCACAACCCACATCAGCGCCACAAAACCAATCGGCACACCGGCAACCTGCGGCAATGCTGCCCGCAGACCATGATTCACCCCCGTTGTAGCCGCAATCGCCACATTCGGTCCCGGCGTAAAAGAAGCGATCCAGGCAAAGGTCGTAAAGGCGAGAATTTCGGCGAACTGCATAATAGCTTTCTTCAGATTGATATAGCGGGCCTGCGAATGAACCAGCGAACTAATAAATTAATGAACAACGAACAAATGAAAAAGGAATGGACCGATTCGTCATATCCGCCGGTCAAACTGACCAAGAAAAAATATACTAGGTAGGTGTATTTTTTCAACCACTAATAAAAATAAGCGGAATAAGGACTATTTACCCACATACTCCCCTTATTATCTAAATAGCGTCGCTTAATACTTCAGCGAATACCTCATGATCCACATTGCCGCCGCATAGCGGCACACCGACTTTTAAGCCACGCAAACTGTGTTTATCCCGCATCACAGCAGCCAGCGCCGCAGCACCCGCGCCCTCGGCGACATTGTGCGTGGTGACGAACAATAACTTCATCGCCTCCGCAACTTCCGCGTCGGACACCGCCACAATCGTATCGACATAATCAAAAATAACCGCCAGCGAAGCCTGATCCGGCACACGGCACGCTAAGCCATCCGCAAGTACGGTTGTCACTGGCGAGGTGACTAAGCGCCTTTGCTCAAATGAGAGCTGGTATGCCAGCGCATGACTAGACACCACACCGACAATTCGCGTCGCCAAACCCAGCGCATTACGCGCTGCAATCGCCGCACAGATACCAGAGCCCTGCCCCACCGGCACATACACCACATCCAGCGCAGGCTGCGCCTTGAGCAATTCCAGCCATGACGTCGCTACACCGCGGACCAGATCGCGATGCAGCGATGGCACCATATGCAAGCCGCGCTCCTCGGCTAATACCAAGGCGTATTCACGGCTCTCCTGAAATTCATCGCCGTACTCAATCAGCTGGGCACCGAGCGCACGCATGGCAGCGTTTTTCTCTTTGCTATTTCCCCGCGGTACTACAATGGTTGCCGCCAGCCCGACCCGCCGCGCCGCATACGCAATCGACTGCCCGTGATTACCCCGCGTCGCCGCAATCACGCCCCGGACATCGGGTGTACGCTGCAACAACTCCTGCATATACACCAGCCCGCCACGGACTTTAAAAGCGCCGGTCGGCGTATGGTTTTCGTGCTTAAGCCAGACCTCCGTACCAATCGCCTCGCACAGCAAAGGCCAGACGTATTGCGGTGTCGGCGGCAATGCCGCATAAACGATGTCAGCGGCGGTCGTTATCTCGGATAAGCTGGGCAAACTAAAATTCATCGTATCTCCTGCGGTATCAATTGACCGGCTTAGTTGTTGAGTCGTTTGTTGTAACGTTTGCTGGGTCACCCGTAATGTAGCCTGCTATGTCGCTTGCCATGTCATTTACGACATCACCTGCTACCTTGTTTGCAAGCTCATTTACGCCGTAAAGCAAGCTGATGCTTTTGCATCATGAATTCTTTCACAGCAGATTGCGCACCTATCTGTTTGTGCTATCCTAAGCGCAAAAACCAATACAGTACCAGTACAATAAAAAAGATAATTTCCACACTGTTACGGCAAATTTCCCAATACAATTTCTTTGATACAGTTTCTTTGAGGACGAGCTATGAATGGTAGCAGCATGATTTCGCGCGACTCTGGCGGCTCACTGGTGGAGCAGATTGTCCGCAATATCGCAACCCGCATTGACGACAAGCTGTTGCGCAATGGGGCACGTATGCCGTCGATACGCCAATTCGCAGATGAGCAAGGCGTCTCGCGCTTCACCGTGGTCGAAGCCTATGACAGGCTGGTGGCAAAAGGCTATCTGGAATCACGTCGCGGCTCGGGATTTTTTGTGCGCGAACGTGCCTCGATGATGACACAGCATGACAATACCCCGCAAACCATCGCGGGATCACAGCAGCTTGATGTGGTCTGGCTGGTAAGGAATATGTTCCGCCAATTGCCGCCACAAAAAATGCCTGGCTCCGGCGTCCTGCCACATGACTGGCTGGATGGTGAACTGGTCGCCAACGGCCTGCGTTCTATCAGCCGCCTGAATCAGAATCTGTTACTGCACTATGGTACACCACAAGGATTTCTGCCTCTGCGTCAGCAATTGCAATTAAAGCTTGCCGAACTGGAAATCGCCGCCGCACCCGAGCAGATCGTCATGACGACTGGCGTCACCCAGGCGCTGGATCTGGTCGCACGCGAATTTACACGACCGGGTGACACCATCTTCGTTGATGATCCCGCCTGGTTTTTGATGTTTGCCTCCTTCGCGATTCTCGGTGCTAAAGTCATCGGCATTCCGCGTTTGCATGACGGCCCGGATGTGGTCAAGCTCGCCGAACTCGCCGCTCTGCATAAGCCCAAGCTCTATATCATCAATTCGGTCATGCACAATCCGACCTCCACATCCTTATCCGCCGCTAAAGCCTTTCAGGTATTAAAGACCGCCGAAGAACATAATTTCATGGTGGTCGAAGATGATATTTATTGCGACATGCATCCGGGCACAGCGGTACAGGCAGCGACGCGCATCGCTGCACTGGATCAATTGAACCGCGTAATTTATTTAGGTGGTTTTTCTAAAACACTGGCAGCCAATTTGCGCGTGGGCTTTATCGCGACCTCGCATGAATTAGCCGTGCGCCTGTCAGACCGCAAGATGCTGTCCACTCTCACGACGACCGAAATCGGTGAACGCGTGGTGTATAAAATTTTGTCCGAAGGCCATTACCGCAAACACGTCGATCGCATTCGCGTCAAACTGGACTCTGTACGGGATGATGTGACTAAGCGTATCGAGCATCTCGGTATGAAGGTCGATTACCGCACACCTGCCGGCATGTTCTTGTGGACCGATACTGGCTGTGACACGAATGCACTGACCGAGAAAGCGATGGAACAAGGTTTTCTGTTGGCGCCGGGCAGTTTATTCTCGCCGAACCAACTCCCCTCCACCAGAATGCGCATCAATATTGCAGCGATGTCAGATCCCGGCGTCTGGGAGTTTTTGCAAAAAGAAGTGTCATAGAAATTATGCAGGTCTGTAAGGTCTGCTAGCTCAGGCCTCGCCACCGATCACGCTGTCATACGCGTGATCATTCGCCACTCGGGCCTTGGCTAGCGAGGCATCAGCACGCTGCAACATGCTCGATGCGGTATCGCCCTCCTGCATCGTCGCAACGCCCATGCTGACCGTGACACGCAACTCTTTACCAGAATATGCTACCGGCATTGCCAGTACAGTCGCCCGGGTACGAGCCGCAATCCGGTCCGCGTCTTCGGCGCTGGCCTCTGGCAAAAGAATACAAAATTCTTCATTGCCATATCGCGCCAGACAATCATAACTGCGGGTCGCCCGCTTCATCCTGCGCGTGACCTCAACCAACACAATATCGCCAGCATGATGTCCGTGCAGATCACTGATCTGCTTGAGCTGATCCAGATCAAGCACCAAGATCGATAAGGATTTACCCAGACGCACATGACGCTGCAATTCAGAATCCGAGATGCGCATAAATTCGCGGCGATTGACAACGCCGGTCACCGGATCGATCGTCGATTGACGCTCTATCTCTTGCTCGGCACTGAGAATTTTACGACGATAGCGATGCAGATACGCCGAGATAGCATGGCCTGAATATGCGCCCGCCAACAGCATCGACGTGACGCTGATCGTGTAAGCGGACAATGCTACCTGCTGATATGCCAGCAAACACAAAGACGCCGTCACAAACACAATCATCGGTGCACGCAATGCCCGCAAAGGCAAGGGAATCGCAATAAAATAAATCATCGCCAGCCAGGCATCAATCAGATAATGCCCAAAATACTCCCGCGGTAAACTCGCATTACTGGCAAACTGGGTGAACAACACAGGCACGATCCACAGCAACATATCTCGCTGCAGAGTGTCTGCGCTGGGAGTCGTAGCAAGGCGCCTCAACAACACAGCTGACCCAATCACGACCACCGTACGCAAGACCAGCAACGCCAGCAAGCTCATCGTCAGGCCATGAAATAAATAGTCGACATATAACAACGGCAGACTCGTCCAAAGCACAATCCTGACAACCTTACGGCACTGCCCTCTGTCTTGCTTCAGATAATAACTGCGATAGGCCTCGTCGCTGACATCGGGATAACGTACTTGCATCTTGCTCTCCCTGCTCTTCTTGTTTTCAACGTTTAATAAAGCTGACGAATCAACTATTCGAATCAATCGAATTACGATCCTGCAATCTGATTATATGGTGCCGAACGCAGAGTGCAAACTGAACTGCAAGACAATCTGTTCAAACATTTCTCCGGGCAAACAATTCGACTAGATAGACAATTTCTGTGATAAATTCTTATCTTATTCGCTTGTCCTTATTTACCTATATTCCCCCGAATTCACACTCACCACACTGTGACAACATACAACCACCAGACCAATATTGCATTCGATGACAGCACGCCTGTACTCGCAGGCAGTCTGACGTCTGCGCTAGTACTGCTACCCTGTTGTCGCTGTTGATCCTCTGCTGACCTCGTTCTCACATACGCTTAACTGTAACAGCCACCGTCATGGACGGCATGTACTAAAGCTTATCATTCGCTAATAAGCAATAACGTGCGCGAGTGACCGCTTCACTCTTCCCTTTAATTTGATTTCTCATTCGCTATGCAACTCTACCTCTACGACAATTGGGAACGCCAGCTCCGTTTGTTCACACCATTACGCCACGATTGGATCGGCCTGTATTGCTGCGGCCCGACAGTGTATGACTACGCACATATCGGTAACCTGCGCACCTACCTGTTTGAAGATCTCTTGCGACGCACACTAGAATTTAATGGTCACGTGGTGCGCCACGTCATCAATATCACCGACGTCGGCCATCTGGTCTCGGACGCCGACGAGGGTGAAGACAAAATGGAAAAAGGCAGCCGCAAAGCTGGTGAGTCTGCATGGGATATCGCCGAGAGATTTACCGTCGCCTTTACATCCGACCTAAACAGCCTGAACATGCTGCCACCCACTATCTGGTGCAAAGCGACCGATCACATCGCAGAGCAAATCGATTTTATCGCCGCGATCGAACAAAAGGGATTTACCTACATTACCAGCGACGGCGTATATTTCGACACGTCGCAACAAGAGGATTACGGCTATCTGGCACGCCTCAACCGCGATGGCATTGAGGGTGGCAAACGCGTCGAACTTGGCGAAAAAAAACATGCGACAGACTTCGCCCTTTGGAAATTCAGTCCTGCGGATGAACAGCGCCAGATGGAATGGGACAGCCCATGGGGACGCGGCTTTCCGGGTTGGCATATCGAGTGCTCGGCAATGGCAAGCAAATATCTCGAACCGTGGTTCGATATCCATTGCGGCGGCGAAGATCATATCGCCATCCATCACAGCAACGAGATTGCGCAGAATCAGGCCTGCCACGGCACACGCCTCGCCAACTACTGGATGCATGGCTACTTCCTACAAATCGATGCAGGAAAAATGTCTAAATCCAGTGGCGATTTTCTACGCCTGCAAACATTGATCGACCAGCAGGTCGATCCGCTTGCGTATCGATTTTTGTGCCTGTCAGCGCACTACCGCAGTCAGATGAATTTTAGCTGGGACGCGCTGGAGGCCGCGCAAACTGCACTAGGCAGATTGCGTGATACGTACTTCGCCCTGCCAGAAGGCGGCAAGGCCGACAGCAGCTACGTGACTCGCTTCCATACCGAAATCAATCAGGACCTGAATGTGCCAAAAGCACTGGTCGTCATGTGGGAAGTTTTAAAATCGACGCTGAATGATGCCGATAAGAAGGCAACCCTCAATCAGTTTGATCGCGTCCTAGGCCTAGATCTGGCGAACTGGCAGCCAGCCGTACTCACGATACCTGACGAGGTGCAAGCACTGGCAGAACGCCGCCGCCTGAGTCGTCTGAATAAAAACTGGGCAGAATCAGATGCACTGCGTACCGAGATTCAAGGCTTGGGATACGAGGTTGAGGATACTGCGGGAGGGATGCATATCCGGAAGGCCTAATAATTTTGTAGCAAATAAATATTTAGAAACACAGGAGCCGTAACCCTACGACACTGCCGTCAATCAATCCCCACTCTTGCAAAAGAGTGGGGATATTTATTATCACTGTTTAGCGATGCTATTCTTAGTCACCTACCGCTTTTGAAACTCTCCCAAAATCCGTGCAATCGTCCCGTCTTTTTTCATTTCTTGTAGCACCTGCACAAGTGCTTTCGAGTTTGCGCTTTTTGCGAATTCCGGACGACTACGTAATACGTGAGCACCGTAGCCGATCTGCAATACGTTTATCAGCATTGCTTCAGAGCCTGTTTTTTCTGCTGCGGCAAGGATGGCGGGTTGACTACCGATCAGGCCGGCGAGTCGTCCTGACTCCAGCATACGAAAACCGTTTTCGAGCGTATTGACTTCGACCTTTTTGATGCGACCATCCTGCCCGAAAGGCCCGTAACTCAAACGCCGCATGGTACCTATCCCCTTTTCGGCAGAAAGCCCGATCAGATCTTCATAGGTCTTTGCGACTGAACCCAGCGCAATGACGACGACGATTGGATAAGTGGTGACATCGGCAAGCTGTGTACCCTCTTCTTCGGAAAAATTATTGACTTGAGAAATACTATAGGCATCTTTTTCCAAGGGAAATTGTGTGACATGCCTTGAGCTAGGAACAACAATCATGTCGAGAGGAATGCCAGAGCGTTTACTCAATTCTTTGACGATGCGCACATTGATACCATCAAATTTATCCATACGCTCAGTCGCAAATGCGTAGGGTGTCACTTCGGTCAAATAGATGTTCACTGCATCAGATGCAGGAGTCCAAAGCAGCGCGGTAAAAAAAATCGCAACGAGTCGGATGAATTGTTTCATATGACTGTAAATAAAAAATGCACAACGTCTTCACTATATCTGATCAATTCTCAAATACAAACGCAGAGCAAAATGCGCTCAAAGTGATGGCCGTAATTGCGTCTGAAATTCCGACAAATACGATCAAGCCAGTCCACTTTTTTCATTGCCACCATCATGTCGCGTAACCGAACCGTCATGACAATTTTTGATGGGGGGGGGACCGCGCCTGTGCCGGTTTCTGGGTAAATAAGTTACTGAGACACAGATCAACTAACGAGCAAGCCCTCGCCGTCATGTAGACAGCAAGCAGCCAAACCATAAGAATCAGAATAAGCTCAAGGCTGCAATCATTCGACGCATCATGTTCAGTCTTTGTTGAATATTGCTGATAACGGTGTTGTCATTTGCACTGACCTGCGCTGCGCGTATCAGAAATTACGCGTTAACGACGTTTTGACCATGCAATAGGATTGTAGTTGAATTTTTGTTTATAAAAAATTAACAATAGAACTTCGCTATTTCTAAGACGAATTTTGCAAGTTGCACCACGAACACTAATTTTGAAATGCGTCGTGTCCCATGAACCTTATTGCTCATATCCCATCTTTATCAATAATCAGTTTATGGGGAGTATTTTTGAATCCCTATGTAAATAAAGCGGATTAATCCTATTTTTTTCTTATACTTACCCCCAGTATCATTATTTACCACTGACCGGATCTTGAAAAAACTCAACTCAGCCACATAACAGGCAAGCAAAATCTTTCTGCTTTTCACCATCCATAAAAATAGTTTGAGGGAAACATGTCCGACCAAAAACAAACCATGGGCTTTCAAGCCGAAGTCAAACAACTGTTGCAGTTGATGATTCATTCACTGTATTCCAACAAGGAAATTTTCTTGCGCGAATTGATTTCAAACGCTTCCGACGCTGCCGACAAGCTGCGTTTTGAGGCGATCAATAACGCCGCCTTGTTTGAAAACGATCCTGAACTCAAGATCAAAGTCAGTTTCGATAAAACTGCACGCACCATCACCATCGCTGACAACGGCATCGGTATGACGCGCGACGACGCCATTGCGCATCTGGGTACGATTGCCAAGTCGGGTACGAAAGAATTTTTCGGAAAACTATCTGGCGACCAGCAAAAAGACGCTGCCATGATCGGTCAGTTCGGCGTAGGGTTCTATTCCGGCTTTATCGTCGCGGACAAAATCACGGTTGAATCACGTCGTGCCGGCACCGCCGCCGACGCAGGCGTGCGCTGGGAATCCGAAGGCGCAGGCGACTTCAGCGTAGAAGATATTACTAAAGCCGATCGCGGTACATCCATCACGCTGCACCTGCGCGAGGGTGAAGATGACTTCCTCTCTTCATGGAAATTGAAGTCCGTGATCCGCACCTACTCCGACCACATCTCTCTACCGATTCTGATGCAAAAAGAAGAGTGGGACGAAGAGAAAAAAGAACAGGTGCTGAAAGATGAACTGGAAACGGTTAATCAAGCCAGCGCCTTGTGGGCACGCAGCAAGAGTGAGATCACGCCTGAGCAATACGAAGAATTCTACAAACATATTTCACACGATTACAGCGCGCCGCTGACACATACGCATAACCGCGTTGAGGGTCGCAGCGAATATACGCAATTACTGTACATTCCTGCTCGCGCACCGTTCGATATGTGGGACCGCAACAAACGCGGTGGTATCAAGCTGTATGTCAAACGCGTCTTCATTATGGATGATGCCGAGCAATTAATGCCGGTGTATCTGCGCTTTGTGAAAGGTGTCATCGACTCCAATGATCTGCCCCTGAATGTCTCGCGTGAAATTTTGCAGGAAAGCCGCGATATCAAGGCGATCCGTGAAGGCTCGACGAAACGTGTTCTCGGCATGCTGGAAGAATTGGCAAATGCCGAAGGTGACGATGATTCTCAAGCCAAGAAAGATAAATACGCCAGCTTCTGGACCGAGTTTGGTCAGGTATTGAAAGAAGGCATAGGCGAAGATGCCCCGAACAAAGAGCGCATTGCTAAACTGTTGCGCTTTGCCTCCACACACAACGATAGCGATGCACAGACCGTCTCTTTCGCCGACTATCTGAGCCGCGCTAAAGAAGGTCAGGACAAAATTTACTATGTCACAGCCGAAAGCTATGTCGCAGCAAAAAATAGTCCGCACCTCGAAATTTTCCGCAAAAAAGGCGTGGAAGTTTTGCTGCTGACCGATCGTGTGGACGAATGGATGCTGTCTTTCCTGAACGACTTCGACGGCAAAGAACTGGTCTCAGTTGCCAAAGGTGATCTGAACCTCGGCACGCTCGAAGATGAAGCCGAGAAAAAGCAGCATGAAGAAACCGAAACGCAATTCAAGGATCTGGTCGAGAAGATGAAAACTGCGTTGGTGGATAAGGCCAAAGATGTACGCGTGACTTTCCGTCTGACCGACTCACCTGCTTGCTTGGTTGCGGACGACAACGAATTATCAGGCAACCTGATGCGCATGCTGAAAGCGGCAGGCCAGACAGCGCCAGAATCAAAACCAATTCTTGAAGTCAATCCAGACCACCCATTAGTACAACGTCTGAAGTACGAAGAGAAGAAGTTCGACGACTGGGCCAATATTCTGTTTGATCAGGCAATGCTGGCCGAAGGTGGATCGCTGGCGGACCCGAGTAGTTTTGTAAAACGCCTCAACGAAATGTTGCTAAACGTCGCAGCGTAAGGTAGTGAACCTTCCTGATAACTGCAACTCTTCTCGCGCGCTGGTCGCAGCAATAAGCGATTAAAAAATAAACCCACCACTCCGGTGGGTTTATTTTTTCCGCCCCATTCTTAATTACTTGAAATAACACTGCCAAAGCTGCCGACTGATAGTCAAGATACATTTTCATCGGCACAAAATCGGCAACAACGGTAATATCACCGCATCGCAACAATTCTCCTAGCGCCATGACAACACAAGAAACCGTTCTCATCCTCCAAGGTGGTGGTGCCTTGGGTGCCTATCAAGCAGGTGTGTTCGAGCAATTACACGAACACGATGTTCAACTCGACTGGCTCATCGGCACCTCGATTGGTGCAATTAATTGTGCACTCATTGCTGGCAACCCGCCAGAAACGCGGGTGCAGCAATTGCAGGCGTTCTGGCAAAGCCTGTCACCACCGACCCGCCCCGATCAGCCTTGGTCGATTTTTTCGCCGTGGTTGCAGCAATGGGGCAGTGTCAATGATGCGTGGAATAGCTGGAAAAATTCTTCCGAAACAATCGGCACACTGACCAATGGTGTCCCAGGTTTCTTTAAACCCCGTGTCGGTGCCGGTTGGGATATGAATGCCAAAGTACCGTTAAGTCAGAATAGTTTTTACGATACCGGTCCGCTCAAAGACACGCTGGAAAAATACATCAACTTCGACTATCTGAATGAAGGACGGATGCGACTCAGCGTCTGCGCCGTCGATATCAACAGCGGTCAAATCAAGACCTTTGACAGTAGCAAACAACACATAGGCCCGGAACACATCATGGCCAGCGGTGCTTTGCCACCAGGCTTTCCACCTGTAGCGATTGAAGGACGGATGTACTGGGATGGCGGCATCTATTCGAACACACCGCTGGAAGTTTTTTTGGAAGATACCGTAGAACGTGATGCCTTGTGTTTTATGGTTGACCTATGGGATCCGACCGAAGCAGCACCGGAAACCATGGCAGAAGCTCTCGCCCGTTATAAAAGTATTCAATACGCCAGCAGATCAAAAGAGCAGCTAGAAACCCGTCAACGCATCCAGAATCTGCAAAAGGCTATACGCAATTTAACCGAACATCTCTCCGCCGCCGAACGTAAAAAACCCGAAGTACAAAACCTGATTAAAATGGGTTGCGAACACACCATTAATGTCGTCCACCTGATCATGAAAGCCCTGCCCGATGATCAGTATTTTAAGGATATCGACTTCAGTAGTGAGACGGTACGTCGACGCTGGCAAGCTGGCCTGCATGATGCGAAACGCGCGCTGAAACACAAGGCATGGTTAGAGCCATTACCTGCCCATGCGGGTCTGGTGATCCATGAGCTGGCACAGGAATGATGTCAACTCCTACTTTGACTCAGAAGGAGTTTTCATCCACCGACTTTCGCCATAAAACTGAAAGGACGCGGCACGTACAACGGTGGTCGAAACGCGAATACTTAAGAAGAGTCTAGGCAAAAAGGTGCGCATGGCGCACCTCACTGGCTAAATTGAAATATTTTAGTCGATAATCAATTCTGAGAATTCGGCTGTATGGCGCTAATCGGTAGCACACATTTGAATTGTAGCTCTGTGGAACCAAGTCGCCCTATACCGGCAGGTATGGTCGTTACTTCTACTGTTTTGACTTCAAGTTTTTTCTCTCTGCAAAAAGCATTTGCCTCTTGATAGACTTCAGCTTTATTACTTAGCGACACGCCTACACCAGGTGAGCCATCTTTTTTACCTATCAAGTAAGTATCTTGTCCCATCGATATAACGCCTGTGCTCTGGCAGCCAGTAAGTATCAACGCCAAGGTTGCGAAAACTAAAAACTTAATTTGAATCAATTTACTTCCTTTTTTTAAAATTTAGATAGCTCGTTTGATGGGAAGCGGCATATTGCATTTTATTAATTCAATTTGCAACCTAAAAATGTACTGCAATGCTTTTTCATGCCGTCAAAGGTGGCAACCCAAAAAGAGAAGCACAAATAGCAATAAAAACATTTTTTTATAATTTCGATGCCAACTTTTTTAGGATTTTTTCTAAATCAAACAACAAGACCCTTACACATAAACACGCTTAAAGGATCGTCAGGATAATCGCCGAACCGACCGCATACACGGTAGCCAACGTGTTCATAAAGACGTATTGCCTCGGTCTGACGCGGTCCGGTTTCCAACTTTATTTCCCGGCGGCCAGCTTGACGGGCTGCCGCTTCAAGCAGACTCAATATCTGTTTCGCCAGCCCCTGTCCGCGCTGATCAGGACGTACATACATGCGCTTGATCTCACCGTACTCTGACGCCAGAACAAGCGCAGCGCAAGCGACTGCACGTTGCGCTGCATCACGGGCAACGGCACAAATCAGTTGCTGTGCAGAGACTGCGGTCAGGTCAAGTGCATACACACTTTCTGCCGGGTACAAACTATGTTGATACGCATCCAGCTCGGCAATCAACGCCAGTACATCTGCTTGATCTGGCGATCCCACATTGATGGTGACCATATGAATTTAACTTACCTAATAATTTGGCACCTATTATTTACTTACCTGTTAAATGGATTTGAAATAAATCGTGGTCGAGCACAAACCACCTTGCGGCCACAGGGCGTAGTCTGGAATACGTCCGCATCGCTGCCAGCCAAGCCGCTCATATAAAGCTTCGGCGCCACCGCCGGTCGCGGTATCTAGCATCAGCAGCGTTTTTCCCGCTGCACGTGCCGCTTGTTCTGCCGCCTGCATTAGCGCCGCACCGAGTCCATGTGCACGCACACGGCGATGTACTAGCAGCTTGGAAATATCGCCGCGATGTGGCTGATTCTCTGGCTGGCTCAATACTGCCTGCACCGTACCGACGATCATGCCCGAAGTATCTCTGGCAACCAGCAAGAGTCGCTCCTGGCGCACTACGCTGGCCGCGACACCCTGCCAGAACGCCTCTGCATTCGCATGCGACAACGGCTGCATAAAACTGACCGATGCTCCACCGTCAACGCAATCGATCAACACATCACACAGCGCTGCGATATCAGTATCATCGTCGAGCGCCTGCAACAACTGGATCACATGATCAGAGGGCATCAGAAACTCCCAAAGTAATTATATAAATGAAGAGATCGGTTGATAAACTTGTTGAAAGTAGCAGATCAATTCCAACTCATCACCAAGCAATCTAAGTTCACCATCTGCGTTTTCTTAAAGCGATGACGTATTAATCGCAACGACATAACGGACCGGACGCTTGCTAGTGTTTTGATACACAATCGCATTATTCTCATCCATCGCCAGACAATCGCCGCTCTCCAGATGATGATGTACATCACCCAATATAATTTCCAGAGAACCATCCAGGATCCAGACCTGCTGATGTATCCCTACCTCACGTAAACCTGCGGCATAGGACACCCTCGCACCGGCACGGAACTCCACCTCGACCAGTTGGATAGACGAACGAAAATGCGGCGGCGAAATATTTCGGCGACGATAACCAGACTGCGGATCGGTCCATTGCAATTGCGCCTCACGCCGAACCAGAGGATTCGCATCGGGCTGTGGCTCTTCAAAAAAAGATGCCAGCGTCACGCCCAGACCAAACGACAATTTATCTAGCACAACCGCGGTCGGGCTGCTCTCCCCGCGCTCAATCAAAGAGATCATCGAACGGCTCACACCCGACTTGGTCGCCAGCGCATCGAGGGACATAGAGCGCTCTGCACGCAGGCTACTCAGGCGGTTTGCTATGCGCTGGTTAATATCAGGCGATGTGTCAGGCTGCTGTTCAGACTGATGACCCGACTGATGGTTAGACTGTTGAGTAACTTTTTTGGCTTGCATGGTGTGTATAGATTGCTTAGTTTGATTAGCTCAATCAACTTCTTTCATAATGGATTTATTTTCCAATTTATTGGATGTTATGTCAATCGCTTTTTCCGACGCCAATTTCCCGCTGCAATGGTTGAAATGGCTAGATCTTGGACAAAAATTTCTGAACGCAGGAATTAATAACAACACAAGATAATCAAAGCTTTCAATCGGTGTAGTAGAAAGCATCCAAGCCCGGTTGCTCGTGTTAGTGTTCGTGCTCACATCTGCACCGGCACATCCAGCAATCGTTCTCACTACGAGGTCTTTTAATGAAAAGTGTTTTACGTTTTCTTCGCATCAGTCTTCTGGGTTTGATCGCCCTCATTGCGGTGGCTGGGCTGCTATTTGGCTACTTCATTTACTCTCCTGAACCAGAACTTCCAAAGCTATCTGGAACGCTGACGAAGGAGTCCATCGAAGTCAATGGATTCATGCGCACTTACCTGACCTACTTACCGCAAGGATTGGCAAAAGGAGCGCCGCTGGTCATGCACGGATCGGGCGAAAACGGCGCGCAGATAAGGATCGACACCGGATATGGATATGAGCGCCTCGCCGACCAGCATGGTTTCGCAGTCGTCTACCCGAATTCTTATAGTTTCGACTGGAACGATTGCAGCAAAGTCGGCGACTTCAGTGCCAACGGACGTGAGGTAGACGATACCGGCTTCCTTAGTGCGCTCGCCGACAAACTCATCACTGACATCGGAAGTGACAGAAACCGCGTATTTGCAACTGGTGTGTCGTCTGGCGGTTTTATGTCAATTCGGCTTGCACTAGAAGCGTCTTCCCGGTTTCGTGCGATTGCTGCGGTATCGGCAAACGTACCATCACCGGAGAATTTTAAATGCAAGCCCGCCGAGCAATCGACTAAGGACATTCCAGGCACCTCGGTCATGATCATGAATGGCACCAAGGATCCGCTGGTCCCGTTTAATGGTGGAGAATCGAGTCTCTTTGGCTTGTTTTACAAAGGCGGCAATGTCCGCTCTTCGCAAGACTCAGGTCAATATTTTGCCGATCTCAACCATCTCTCTGGCAAGCCTGCAACAAAGCTCAGCACAGTCGCCGATGGTGTGAACGTCGAGCAATTCTTCTGGCGCAACAACACCAAAGTGGAAGTCGAACTGGTTGCTATTCAAGGTGGTGGACATGGCCTTCCACAACCCTATTTCCGTCGCCCGCGATTACTGGGACCATCCCCCATGGCACCGGATGGACCGGCAATGATCTGGGCCTTTTTTGAACGGCAATTTACCGCTGACGCAATCAAATAAACAATCCTCACGTCAACACCTGCAGCCCGCATCGATTCACGCAGTAGCAGCTTTATATCAAAAGCCTTGGTCGCCTTTAAAGGTAACCTGGGCTTTTCATTTTTTTCTTCGACAGGAATAAGCACTCATATTCAGGCATCAACAACATCAGTAAAATACAATTTGGAATCAACGAAAGCCAATCGCCAACGAGGAGAATGCTATGTACATCCCGCCTGATTTCGGGACCGTTACACCGTATTTTTTTGTCGCTGATGCAGATGCATTCGTCCATTTTTTAACACAGGGATTGGGTGGTACTGAAACCCTCCGATCCCTGCGTCCCGATGGCAAGATCGCGAATGCCCAAATACGCCTCGGCACCTCCACCGTCATGGTGAGCGAATCCTCGGCCAAGTATCCGCCCATGCCCGGCTCGTTTTATCTCTACGTCGCCGATGCGGACCTAAGCATGCAAAAAGCACTCGCCCATGGCGCGACCATAGAGATGGAGGTACAGGACATGCCCTATGGCGACCGACAAGGCGGCGTCAGGGATACGCATGGCAATATCTGGTGGATATCACAACGCCTGGTGCATGCACCCTACTCTGAATAATCCGCTATTGATGTGCTACATATTTAACGGGCGCAGCAGACGCGCCGATGAAGCAAGCTGCGGTAAGTGCTCCTCTTATCGGTACGCAGAATGACTAATTCCGCTATCGCACTCAAACATCACTAGCAGCACTTCGGTTAAGATGCTTGCACTTTTATTCCAAATCTGAAAGATGCAAATGAAAATTGATAAAGATACTGCCGTCACCCTGCGTTTTACCGTCGCCGAAAGCACCGGTAAAGTCATTGAAAACGGCAAAACTCCCATCGCCTATTTACACGGTGGCTATGACAACCTGCTCCCCAAAATAGAAGAGACGCTGCAAGGCCAAGAGATAGGTTTTAAAGCCACACTCGACCTGCCACCAGAAGATGCATTTGGCCTGCGTGACGAAAGCCTGCTACGCACAATTTCAAAGGCAGACTTCCCTCCCGGCGTCAAAGTAGGTGCCTCGTTGCAAGGCGTGAACGATGCAGGACAAGAACAGATTTACACCGTACTCAAAATCAAAGGCGATCAAGTCATGCTAGACGGCAATCACCCGCTTGCAGGCAAATCCCTACGCGTCGGCTTGCAGGTCTTAGGCGCACGTCCAGCGACAATGGAAGAAATTTCACACGGTCACGTGCATGGTGATCATGGACATCAGCATTAACGGGGCGGCATCAATTGATTGAGATGCCGTCTTTTGGTTGGTGATTAGGCACCCATTGCTTGGCATTCAATTTTACCGACATAGCACTTGCTTTTATCTTGCCGTTGAGAGCAAGCCTATGCTAATTCTCGGATCGATATCTGAACTTCCCAGACTTTACTAGACACTTTGAAGCCTCTGGAAATAAGCGTCTTCATATTTGACGGGCGATAGTCCGCCGTTGTGTGAATGACGTTTGATTGGATTGTAAAACATCTCGATAAAATTA
>NZ_JBMPPN010000035.1:0-24193 GCF_049340165.1 Undibacterium sp. Xuan67W | reverse complement strand
CCACGTTCAGTGACTTGTTTAATCGCTTCTGCTTTGAATTCTTCAGTGAATCGACTCTTTCTCATGATGTACTTCCTTCTCAGTTTTTGACATTATTAAATGTCTACTGAATTAGGGGAAGTCCACATCCCTGTATCTTTGCATTGGGAGTCTAATGAGTTTCGTCGAAGAAGTAGTAAAATTATTTGGTGCCTCAATCGCATCTACCGAAATAGCCACTTTTTTGTCCTCACAAGCAGAGTATCGCGTTAGCAAACTAAGTGACGGTGACCAATATGTTGTGTCCAAGGAGGGGGGCTTTGATCTTCTATTTTGTGATGCGCCTTCTGCTCCACGTCGGCATCCACAATATCGAACGCTTGAAGCAGTTTTTTTATTTTCCTCTGGTGCCGAAAATCACAAGGAATTCAGTGGAGAGTTGCCATTTGTGTTTTCGTTTCGGGATAGTCGCGATGACCTTATCGCCAAGCGTCAACCTGATCGCACATGGGTGATCGGTAGAGGGCGGGTTCCTATCACACATCCAAACCCTTCATCCGATAGTTGGAACGCCGAATTCTTCAATATTTCTATTACTTACTGGGATGATGGCCGTGTTCATAGCCTTCAACTTGGACCGCCGGCAGAATTTTCTAGCGAAATGGCTTCGCCGACTTGGCAGGAATTGGCACTTATGTCAGATCAAAAACTTGTCGCGATAAAGCTCTATCAAAAAGAGCACGGAACAAATGTTGTGGACGCGAAGAAGGCCATTGACGAGTACATTAACGGTGAAGTCTCTTAACAACAGGTTATTCTAAGATGAGGCTGTGATATTAGTTAACTTTCGAATTGAGGGTTACCCGCGATTTACTTTTATTTGCGTTAACTATTAAGGAAATTTCATGCGGAATCGTATTCCAACTTTTTTTATTTCTTTTGCTGCCACTGAGATGACTAACAGCGGCTTTACCGGTCCAACGCTAGTTGAAATTACTCCCGCATGTGCTGCTGACTTTGAGATCGATGTCGGCGGATAGTTATGAGGCACTTGCAACAATTGAAGTTATTGCACGGTTCAAAGGGAACTGGGGATAAAAAAATCTTATAGTGAATCTAGATGCTTGGGTGCAGAAAACCAAGCTGATTCCAAGTAAAGAGTTGGCGGAAAAGGCTCGTAAAATTATAGTAAGAACTTTGGCAGAGGATTTTGAATTGAGTGAATTATGGCAAGAGTCAGATGAGTTTAATGAGTGGCAAACATCGGTAAAAAACCTCGTCGCTAAAATTTGTATTTAATGCAACGTTCGACTGAGTGCCACGGAGGGATTAGGACTCATCACTAGAGTTCGCAAACAAGTCGTTACATTCTTAGTCGTGCACTTTGCGCCACCGTCAGATAGTTTTTAAGTTGCAGCTTGTAGGTTTTCTGCGCGAAGATCCTCCAAAAAACTGTAAATAAAAACTGCTTTTAAACTCTACGTTAGACTTTTTTATGAAACATTCATCAACTACCCCAAGCGGAGAGCAGTCGTCTCGTTGGAAGCTCGCTGCACGTGCGCTCAAGCACCTGGCTCTCCATGCCGCTATATGCTTCGTGTTTGCATTGTTTCTGGGGTGGATAGAGATGCAGGTCTACATCGCACAGCAGGCGCCGGGCTCGGCCCATGAGTTTGTTGGGATGTACTTGGTACTTGCGATCTACATCATGGCACCGATAAGCTGCTGTCTTGCTGCACCGTTTCATCTGCTTGTCTATATGCGCAAGTCCGGCGCAACGCGTCATGTGCTTTCGGTATTGGCGTCAATCGCGTCGAGCTTCGTGGCGGCGTTCGCGATTTATCTGTTGTCGAAATCCTGACGTGCTCCCGAACCTGTCAATCAAGCTGACTTTTAAAGGTATGGTGACCTTGAGCTTCATTCTATTCCTGGTCGAATGCTCTACGCCGCTGCGATTCGTTTATCTGGTACGTCAGTCGTTGCTCGTAATATGAAGACGTACTCTAAGTTTCCGTTGCTTAGCCTTACGCTAGTGCTCATCTCACTTCTCGCCTGGTTCGTCGTCGCTAGTCGTTCGGATCTGCATGCGTTTCAGTCACAGAGGTCCCCACTCCTTTTGCAAGTTGGTGCTGTCGACGGAGTCACGTTTGAAAGCGGGCAGGTGTGGCGGCTCTTGACGTCCCAGTTCCTCCACGTTCACTTTCTTCATATGCTGGTTAATCTTGCCAGCATCTATTTGGTCGCCTCAGCGGTTGAGCGAATAGCGGGTCGTACTGCGCTCGCCATCATCTATCTTATTGGTGGATCAGCAGGTCAGTATTTTAGTGTGCTGCTCCACCCAGATCTCGTTAGTTCTGGTGCGTCCCAGGCGCTGATGGCCTTATGTGGCTTTACCTTATTGGCTTACCGGCATTTTTTGCCATTGCGATATATCGTTTACTTGAGTGCGGCTATTGTGGTGGTTCAAATTTCACTGGATGTTTATGTCAGCAGCGCATTTAAACCTGGTCATAGTTTTAGCCTTCTGGTGGGCATGGCTTTCGCTACGCTATTCAATCGTATTACGCGAGCATCGCGGGATGGTACCTAGCCATTCGTGTAGCTGGAAAGCCCTCTTCGTAGTTCTCCATCGGTTTCATTCTGGAGGTCTTTATCGTTCCTTGATATTTTTATTTTAAATTGAACGCTGCAGCGGGTTTTAAACGTATTTGTATATTTAATTACCCTGTTAATGTTAATACTAATGCTGTTTAGTTAAACCGTGTCCTTCGCTTCGTCATTCCGACGAAAGTCGGAATCGAGTGATGTCATTGCCAAAAGATGCTGGGTCCCTGCCTGCGCAGGGATGATGACCTGGTTTGAGGGCTTAACTGAACGGCATTACCTATTAATGGCAGTTTTAAAAAGCAATCCGCAATATGCATGCGCTTCTCCAAGGCATATCGCGCCAGGAGGCACATGGATACTGCGGATTCTATTCTTGACTTTGTAATACTCTCAATACCGATTTTATTCAAAAACCGGATCAATTGAGATTGGTGCAGTGGCGCTCAGGATTTGGCCTTGCTGTGACCAGGCGGCGAACTGGTAGGTGATGGATTTGTAATTGCTAGCGTTCGTGATGGCTGCGCCTTGCTTGTCGGTGACTTCTGTCCAGGTAGATGATTGTCCTGTGCTTTTGAATTTGAGTATGACATCTGTGGCTGTGTGCAAGTAGATGAATTTCACTCCGGTGCATTTTTTATTATTGATGCTGGTATCGCCGACGTAGCGAAGGTAGTCGAGTGCCTGATTGCAGGCGGTACGTAAATCGCTGGCGTCGTACAGACCGTCGGGGCGGCTGATGAGGGAGATCCAGGGTTGACGGGTATAGGTGTCGAGTTTGCGGTTTAGCCTAAGTTCGGCATTTTCATCATAAGCCGTTTTCATCAAAGGAATGCTGGCGCGGCCGTAGGCATCCAGCGGCAGGTCGAGCTGGAGGCTGCGGCTGCGCAGACTGAGAGTCAGGTGCTCTGCGCTGGTATTTTTTTCCTTGGGAATAAAGCGGTAATGTCGCTGGATGAAATTTTTGGGCTTGCCATATTTTTCAAACCAGATCATGGTGCGGTAGGTATTGCGGTAGCTGATCCATTCGCTTTCTTCGGACAATATCTGCTTACCTGGTAAGTCTGTCGAGCTTGCCACGCCCACCGTACCCGTCGCACCTGCTGCGCCCGCGACCCCAATCAAAGCAGGCGTCTGCGCAGCAGCCACTCCGCTGGTGAGCAGTAAGGTGAGGAGCAGGGAGGAGGTTGTCTTGATCATGGCTGGTATCAGAAACGATAAGCTAAACCGCTATGTATCGTCAGGTAATTTCGCTGACTGACCAGAGGGCTGCTGGCCGCACTGTTGGTCAGATGCACGGCAGAGACTCCTGAGGTCAGTAATACGCTGGCGCTGATTTCCCAGTTCCAGTTCACTCCCAGATGTACATCCTTTATCCCGGCGGATGCGCTGTAGTCTGTGCTGGTTTTATTCGTCGGCGAAAAACCTTCAATGCCAGATCCACTGAGCAGCAGCGTTGGCAAAATACCGAAATATTTTTCAGTATACTCGCGGTTCGCCCAAACGATTCCGCCGGAGGTAGTAAGCGTATGGTGAGGGACGATTTGGCCAAACATTTTTTGCAGATCAAGCTTCGCCACTAAACCGCCACCATTCGCATGGAGCAGGCTGGCGTTGAGCCTGAGTTTGTCATTCAGGTAGTAATTGAAAAATCCACCGGCGTTGAGTGCGGCACTGATGTCGCTGCCACCGGCGGCTTTTTCCGCATCACTGGCAGTGCGGCCGGGCTGATACTGTAGCAGCGGGCTGAATTCTATCTCTGGGTTCGATGATAAATGCATGCCTGCCGTATAGGGATCCGCGATAAAAATCCCGTTACTCCATTGCATCTGCACGATAGGCATCAGGGTCGCTTTGCGTTCCTGTCTGCCTTCGTAATTCGGCGCGGCAGCAACTGCCAGGCCGACAAAAATATCACGACTACCATCCGGCATCACATTAGCAGCGAGCGACTGGGCATATGATTGGCCGGATAGTGCAGTGAGTGCAATGAGCAAAAGTTTTTTCATGTCGGATCAGGTAATTCAAATCGCCTCAGGTAATACCGAAAGTGCACAATCCTGTGCGGTCACAGATCGGCACAGGATCGACATTGTAATGCCTGTAGCCGGGTCTTATTGCACAGTGACCTCGATGAGGGCACTCAGGTCCGGATAATCGGTGCGTTGTACTTTGACGTGATAGACGCCGGGTTTTTGCGGTGCCGTGTAATACATACCGATTTCACCCAGACCAAAATCGGCGGGCAAAGGCAGATTAAAACTGCCGCCGTCGGCTTCGACCACACTCCAGGCAATCGGCTCTACCAGGTAGAACACGTTGGGAGCATAGTTGATCGACGCACTGAAGTGGTAACGGGTACCAGCGACCAGTGTCAGTGTTTTTAGCGGGACTTTCAGTTCAGGGATGAAGTTGAAATTACTGCTGGCTTCGACGGTGACAGTGGCCTGCACACTCAGGTTTGGAAAGTCGTCGCGCTGTACCTTGACGTGATACACGCCAGGTTTGGCGGGTGCCGTGTAGAGGCCGTTGATATCGACGCTGCCGCCATCGGTTTCTACTACTTTCCAGCTTACAGGCTGGCGCAGGTAGTAGACATTTTTAGGATAGTTGATAGCGGCGCTGAAGCACTGTGCGGTGCCGACGGCGAGTCTGACATTGGCTGGCTGGATTTCCAGGGTCGGTGTAAAACTTGTGTCGGGGTTAGCGAGTGGTTGTCCTGTGGCTTCTGCTTTGGTCAGTAGGGTCAGGGTTTGCGTGAACTGCGCACTGGTCAGCTTGGCTTTTAATCCGTCCAGTAATTTGTCTTGCGCATCGCCACCATTGGGGTTGGTGCTAGTCGCAGGTTTCAGCGGGGTGCTATAAAAATCCGCCAGTGTGCTTGTATCGACGATTCCTTTTAACGCGGTCGTGACATCGCTCTGCGCTGTCTTGATGCTGGTGCTGGTCACGTTTTTTGCGACTCTGTTCGCATCGAAACTGGTGAATACCGTGCTCATGTCGGCGCGCATCAGACGCGTTGACAGCAATTCAGTCAGTGGGGTGATGTTTGCGGTGTCGCCGGTGATGCTGATGGCATGTAGTTTGCGGCTGTCGGCTGGAGACACTGACATCGGTACTGGCGATGGCCATACCTGTTGCTGCGGTACCGCTGATGGTTGGCAGCGTTGTCTTGTTATCGCCAGCACTGTTGCCACCGCACGCGCTGAGCAGTAGGGGAATCATAAGGGCGCTCAATATAGCGTTCAATGCGCCAATATGGCGAATGACACTGTGATCGCGATGGCGACGGGATAGGTAGCTGGATTTCACTTGGAACGACTCCTGAATGAAGAAGGAAATAGGGGTTGAAACAGAGATTGAAGATAAGCAATGGGCAACGTGTAATGTGCAAATAGTAGGCCTTGCGATCCAATAAATCCTCTCCGAAACGTCGCTGAATTGTCATGAATTTGTACAAGCCGGTTTAAGACGTTGTTTTGCGGATTTTGTGTCTGTACATGCAGGTGCCGACGCTTATACAATTCGGAGCTTGGAGGCGTTTATGTACAAACTGATGCTGGTCGAAGATGACGCGAAACTCGCGCAACTAGTCGTCGATTATTTACAGGAATATGAATTTACCGTTGATGTGGTAGAGCGTGGCGATACGGCCTTGGCTCGGTTTCAGCAAAGCCAGCCAGACATCGTCGTGCTTGATCTGATGCTGCCCGGGTTGGACGGCATGCTGGTTTGCCGTCAGATACGCAATGTCAGTCAGGTGCCGCTGGTGATTTTGACGGCGCGTGAGGATACTTTTGATGAAGTATCCGGTCTGGAGCAGGGAGCCGACGATTACATCAATAAACCGGTACAGCCGAGAGTCTTGCTGGCGAGATTACGGGCCTTGTTACGTCGCCGTGCTGAACCTGCACAAACACCACAAACAGCGCAATCGATCACTGCGGCCAGAGAATTAGCTTTCGGCGTATTGAGCATCGCCAAGAGCGATCGTGTGGTGCGATGGCGCGGACAGACGATGGTATTGACGAGTCCGGAATTCAAATTGCTGTTGCTTCTGGCCGAATCGGCGGGCACGGTACTGTCCCGCAATGACATCCTGAAAGCCATGCGCGGGATAGAATTTGATGGCATTGATCGCAGTATCGACAATACGATTTCGCGCTTACGGCAGAAGTTTGATGACGGTGCTGCAGCCCGGATTAAAACAGTCTGGGGCGAGGGCTATCTGTTCAGTCCCTCTGCTTGGGAATGAGTGACATGAGCATCTCGTGTCTGCATCCGTCATGATCTGGCTTATACGATCATGAACCGGATTTTCTGGCGATTTGTCGTGCTGGTGTTGCTGGCGATTACGCTGGCGTCATTTGTTGTGTATTTCGCGATTAATCGCTTGTTTGGTGATCCGCTGGAAGAGATCGCCTTGCGCCAGGTTTCGGCTCAGATATTTTTGCTGGAACAATATGTGGATAAAGCTCCCGCCGATGAATGGCTACTGCGCCTGAACAAGGTCAGGGAAGTATCGAATCTCAACATAGACCTGATCCCTTTGCCGCAAGCACAATCAGGGCTTGAAGGCGATCAGCGTTACGCTTTGCAGCGCGGTGAGGTGGTGCTGGATATCGCCAGCAAATCTTTTTATCGTCGGGTTGACCTTAATGACACTAAGTACGCAGGCAGCGCTGGTGATGTGATTCATGCCAAGGACTTGCCGATTGACGTGGGTGTGGTCATGAAGAAGGAGGCGCTACGTTATGCCATTGTCGCGCTGTTTTTATTGTTGCCGATTGCGTTCTGGTCACACTCGCATTGGCGCGGACTTCAGCAATTGTCCGGCGTGGCGGATGAGTTTGGTCAGGGTCATCTGAATACGCGGATTCTGCTTAGCGAAAACTCTATTCTGTTCCCGCTGGCAGATTGCATGAATCAGATGGCGAGCCGTATTGATGTGCTGCTTGAGACGCATAAAAACTTACTCCATTCGGTATCGCATGAATTGCGTACGCCGATTGCCCGTCTGGAATTTGGTTTGGAGTTATTGCGTAATGCGCCGCAGGCAGAACAAGAAAGACGTATCACGGCGATGGAAGATGATATTCATGAACTGAATGCGCTGGTGAATGAACTGCTGGATCTGACGAAGCTTGATCAGCAACATGCTCTGAAGCGTCAGCCATTTGCCATCGACGGTATGTTGCAGGATTGTTTGCATGCGATGGAACATCAATTGACAGATCAGGATATCAAACTGGAACTCGCGAGTGATCTGGGTGAATTGAACGGCGATCGCCGCTTGCTGGTGCGGGCCATGGGTAATCTGCTGAGCAATGCGATCAAGTATGGCAATGGCGTAATAAGACTATCCGCACAACGGTCTGGGACCGGTCAGATAACGATGACGGTCGAAGACAATGGACCTGGTATTCCCGTTACTGAACGTAGCAAGATTTTCGAAGTGTTTTATCGGATTGACCGTAGCCGTGACCGGCATACCGGAGGCTTTGGCCTTGGACTGGCGATTGTACAAAAGGCGATACAGCTGCACGGTGGCAGCGTCGTTGTAGAGGAATCCGCTTTGGGTGGCGCGAAATTTATTGTGTCCCTACGGTGATGGTTGTCGCTGAGGATGACGATTCAGTAGGCCACAAAAATAAAGGTCGCATGACGCTGATGGCATTGATTTATAGCCTTACCGCCTCATACGACCTTGATATCGGTCAGCGATGTTCGCCAGACATCTTAATCAAATTCCCCAATCAAATTATTGACTGATTGCTTGCGTGCGTTGTTCCAGCCAGGCCTTGGCTGCACCTGAGACACGTGGCGACAGGCGTTGCAGTACCGTTGCATGGTAGGCATTGAGCCAGCCAATTTCATCACCACGCATCAGTGACAGATCGATACAGCGCGTGTCAATCGGGCACAGGGTCATGGTTTCAAATTTCAGATACTCGCCGAACTCACCCTGGTGACCGGCGATATTCAGCATCAGGTTTTCGATACGCACACCCCATTTACCCGGACGATATATGCCAGGCTCATTTGATGTGATCATTCCTGCTTCCATTGCAGTATGAGGTTCTGGCATTGCGCCGGAAATTGACTGAGGGCCTTCATGCACATTCAGGAAATAGCCGACACCATGACCCGTGCCATGACCGTAATTGATGCCTTCTGCCCAGATCGGCGCACGTGCCAGCGAATCGAGCATGGGAGACAATGTGCCGCGTGGGAATTGCGCGCGCGACAGATTAATCATGCCTTTTAACACCAGCGTGAAATCACGTTTTTGTTCGGTAGAAACGATACCAACCGGTACAACGCGTGTGATGTCTGTCGTGCCGTTCAGGTATTGGCCGCCAGAGTCGATTAGTAAAAGGCCATTGCCTTCGATGACAGCGTGAGATTCTGGTAATGCGCGGTAGTGCGGCATGGCGCCATTGCCATTGAAGCCAGCAATCGTACCGAAACTTGCCGAGACAAAATGTGGCTGACGGGCGCGGGCGGCGGTGATTTGCTCATCAATGGTGAGTTCAGTGATGCGCTCTTTGCCGAGAGATGCTTCCAGCCAGCTAAAGAAGTCACAGAGCGCTGCGCCGTCTTGTTCCATCGCTTCGCGCACGAATTGCGCTTCTTGCGGTGTCTTGCGCGATTTTGCAAAGACGGAGGGATTGATCGCTTCGATCACCTTGACCGACGCCGGTACCGATTGACGGAAACCGAATGTAATACGGCGTGGGTCGATTAACAAACTGCTGCCTGCAGGCAGTGCTGCCAATGCTCCGGATGCCTTAGCGTAATCTGCGATATAGACGCCGTCTTTTGCCAGTATCTCAACCAGTGCAGCGGGAACTTTGCCATTGGATACAAACAGCGCAGCACTGTCCTGACTGATCAGGGCATGACCGACGAACACCGGGTTGTAGCTTACATCGGAGCCGCGCAGGTTGAAGATCCAGGCGATATCGTCCACGGTTGAAACAAAATGCCAGTCGGCGGCTTTTGCACGCATTTGTTCGCGCACGAGCACAAGTTTATCCTGACGGCTGACCACGGCATATGGTGCCAGATGTTCGAAGATCGCGGCTTGCGGCAAGGCCGGACGATCTGGCCAGATCTCTTGTAACAGGTCTTTGCTGGTATCGAGCCGCGTGCCATTGGCTTGCAAGGCTTGCTCCAGCAGTCGGGCAGTCGCCAGTCCTAAAACCGCGCCATCGACACCGACAGTCTGTCCGGCTTGCATGGTCGCCGCTAGCCAGTCTATATGCAGGGTGGCCGCAGCCGATGCGATTTTCATCATCTGTATGCCGGTCGGTGCCAGCTCTTGTTCGGCCTGGCTCCAGTAGCGGCTATCGACCCACAGTCCAGCGAAATCCGCAGTCACAATCAGGGTGCCGACAGAGCCGGTGAATCCTGAAAAATGCTCACGACCTTGCCAGTGTCCCGGCAAATATTCAGACAGATGCGGATCTGCCGACGGAATGATGTAGGCATCCAGACCGGCTGTCTGCATGGCGGCGCGCAGTTGTACTAGGCGTGCAGGAATCGGTGAGGTGACGGCGGCTGGGCTGAGTGGACTGTTCATGTGAGCGACGCAATGTGAGTGGTGAGTGAGGGTGGAGCGGAGTCGAGTGAAACAATAGCGAACAACAGGGAATAAAAATCGAATAGAAGCAAATTCAGGCAAATTTAGACGAATAAGCGATGGCACTTCAGCCCAAATACAGGTAAGTACCAGCAAATAAAGACGTCAGTATATCGTAGATATATTTAATTCCGCGCCTGAAAAGCAACTTCCAAGTTTGTTCCGTGTTTCTCTAAATACGGCGAATGAATCAGCTCAATTACGCAAATAACGACGCATGACGGAATGAATCAGCTCAATTACGCAAATAACGACGCATGACGTTCGGTGCGGGTTCATTCGGATTGGCATGCGAGTATTCAAGCTCTGGTGCAACTTCGAATTGATAGGCGGCGTAAAGATCAAGCAGGCGCGGCTGATCGACCCGCACGCCAAGGCGCAATTCGTCTACATGTGCCGTCTGCGCTGCATGAATCACCGCTTCCAGCAGATGTTGCGACAGGCTCTGACCGCGAAACGCCGGTAAGACACCCATGCGCATGATTTCCCAGGTGCCGGAATTGGTATCAAGAGGCAGCCAGCGGACAGAGCCGATGGGTTCTTCCGCGGCCAGCAAAATGAAACCGCCACCTTGCATCAGATCGCCGGTGACGCGCTCGCTGTCTTCATGATGGCCTGTAGAGCCGGGGGCGACTTTGCCTGCCCAGCAAGAGCGGGTCAGATGCGCAATCAGTTGCGCATCGTCCATTGTCGCTTCTCTGACCACGATTTCCATGGCAGATTAACGTACCCGCATACCAGGCTCTGCACCTGGCCAAGCTTCGAGGATATAAAGACCTGGATTGGTTTTTTCATCGGCAGCAGACGCGGCTAGTACCATGCCTTCGGACATTCCGAATTTCATCTTGCGCGGCGCCAGATTAGCGACCATCACAGTGAATTTGCCGATCAGTTGCTCTGGCTGGTACGCAGATTTAATACCTGAAAACACATTGCGGGTGCGGCCTTCGCCGACATCCAGCGTCAGACGTAATAATTTGTCCGAACCATCGACATGCTCACAGTTGACGATCTTGGCGATGCGCAGATCGATTTTGGCGAAGTCGTCGATCTTGATTTCTGGCGCCAGTTCTTCAATGCTTGTGCTGCTGCCGGTTGCTGCGTCTGCTGCTGTCGTTGTTGCAGAGCTCGCCGCCGCAACATCGGTAGGTGCATCGAACAATTGATCGAAAATTTTGATATCGACACGTTGCATCAGGTGGGCATACGGCAGCACTTTATGCAGATGCGGCAACGGTGTAGCGACATCCGACCATTGCAACGGTGCGATCTGTAATTGTGCTTCGACCTGCGCGGCGAGCTGCGGCAACACCGGTTTCAGGAAAATCGTCAGGATACGGAATGCTTCCAGCAGGCGGCTACAAACTTCTTGCAGCTTTGCATCGTTCTCTGCCTGTTTGGCGAGTTCCCAAGGCTTATTTGCATCAACATAGGCATTGATGATGTCAGCCTGATCCATGATGGCACGCAAGGCTTTGCCGTAATCACGCGCTTCGTAATAAGCCTGAATATCTGGCGAGACTTTGCGCAGCTGATTGATAAAGGCGTCGTCCGCTGTCGCCCAGTCAGTGACTACTGCACCGTCAAAACGCTTGGTGATAAACCCTGCGGCACGGCTGGCGATGTTCACATATTTGCCGATCAGATCCGCATTCACGCGAGCGACGAAATCTTCAGGATTCATATCCAGATCTTCGACCTTGGCATTGAGTTTGGCCGCGAAGTAATAGCGTAGCCATTCCGGATTCATGCCGATTTCCAGATAGCGTAAAGGTGAGATGCCGGTACCACGGGATTTCGACATTTTTTCGCCGGAGACGGTCACAAATCCGTGTGCATACACATTATCCGGCGTTTTGTAGCCAGAGAATTTCAGCATCGCGGGCCAGAACAGCGTATGGAAGTAGGTGATGTCTTTGCCGATGAAGTGAATCTGTTCCGTCGTCGGGTCTGCCATGAACGCGTCGAAGTCACGTCCGATTTTGCCAAAATAATTTTTCAGAGATGCCAGATAACCGACCGGCGCATCCAGCCAGACATAAAAATATTTGCCCGGCTGATCAGGAATTTCGATGCCGAAGTAAGGCGCATCGCGGCTGATATCCCAGTCACCCAGACCGCCATCGCCCTCTAGCCATTCTTTGCATTTATTCGCGACTTCCGATTGCAGACGATTGTCTTTGAGTGCCCATTCACGAAGGAACTCAACGCATTTGGCGTCTGATAATTTGAAGAAAAAATGTTCCGACGATTTCATCACCGGCGTCGCGCCAGTCAATACGGAGTAGGGATTCTTGACTTCGGTAGGTGCGTACACTGCACTACAGACTTCGCAGGAATCGCCGTATTGATCCTTGGCACCGCATTTCGGGCACTCGCCTTTGATGTAGCGATCCGGCAGGAACATATTTTTGACAGGATCAAAAAACTGTTCGATCGTTTTTGTCGTGATGAACCCGGCAGCTTTCAGTTTGCGGTAAATGTCTTGCGAAAGCGCATGGTTTTCCGGACCGTCAGTGGAGTGCCAGTTGTCAAAAGTGATATGAAAACCGTCTAGATACTGTTTACGCCCCGCGGCAATCCGCGCGACGAATTCTTGCGGCGTGATACCCGCTTTTTCCGCCGCAATCATGATAGGTGCGCCATGGGCATCGTCGGCACCGACGAAATGCACTTCGTTACCCGACATTCGCTGATGCCTGACCCAAATGTCAGCCTGGATGTATTCCATGATGTGGCCGAGGTGGAACGGTGCATTAGCGTAGGGAAGGGCGGTGGTAACGAACAGCTTGCGCATGGTTGATGGTCTTTTAATTAAACAAACAAGGGGTACGTATTTTAACAGCGAAAGCAGAGACGGGACGAGGGAGTTGGAATCCTGTGCTCTGCGAGTCACGCTGAATTGCCGTGCTGGTTCGTTTTTATAATCAGGCGTAATTGATCAATCCGCAATGCTGGTGCGCCTGACAGCCGATTTGTTTCTGGAGAGGCGCATGGATAGTGCGGAGTCTGTTTTGGATTGCACGATATTAAGAAGCCGGAACCCACGTAAAAACTTGCTTGTACTACAGGGCTATACGGTTCTGATAAGCGTTTTGCGCTAGACTGGCGAAAATTCAATGGAGATTTGCATGACTGTTACAGTAGAAGATATTAAAACCGCCTTGTCCCTGGTGATAGACCCGAATACCAATAAAGACCTAGTTTCCTCCAGATCCGCAAAAAATATACAACTGGTTGGTACGGACGTCACGCTGGATGTTGAGCTGGCGTATCCGGCCAAAAGTCAGATGGACCTGATTCGTCAAAGCGTGATCACTGCCTTGCATACCGTTGCGGGTGTCGGCAATGTCAGCGTCAATGTGTATGTCAAAATCGTTGCGCATGCAGTACAGCGCGGCGTGAAATTGATGCCGAACGTGAAAAACATCATTGCTGTTGCGTCTGGCAAAGGCGGCGTCGGCAAGTCAACGACCGCAGTGAACTTGGCGCTGGCGCTGGCTGCTGAAGGCGCTGCCGTGGGTATTCTCGATGCTGATATCTATGGCCCGTCCCAGCCGATGATGATGGGCATCTCCGGTCGTCCGGAGACGATTGATGGCAAAACTATGGAACCTTTGGAGAACCATGGCCTGCAAGTGTCGAGCATCGGTTTCATGATTGATCCTGATGAGCCTATGGTCTGGCGCGGTCCTATCGTGACGCAGGCTTTGCAGCAGTTGCTGGAGCAGACTAACTGGCGTGACCTCGATTATCTGATCGTCGATATGCCACCAGGTACAGGCGACGTGCAATTGACTTTGTCACAAAAAGTCCCGGTCACAGGCGCCGTCATTGTGACCACGCCACAAGACATCGCTTTGCTTGATGCGCGCAAGGGCTTAAAAATGTTTGAAAAAGTCGGCATTCCTATTCTCGGTATTGTGGAGAATATGAGTACGCATATCTGTTCCAATTGCGGTCATGCTGAATCAATCTTTGGCGAAGGCGGCGGTCAAAAGATGTGTGCGGAATATGGGGTTGATTTCCTCGGCGGCCTGCCATTAACGATGGCAATCCGTGAACAGGCAGATTCTGGCAAGCCAACAGTGGTTGCTGATCCGGATGGCAAGATTGCGCTGATTTACAAAGAGATCGCCCGCAAACTAGCGATTAAAGTTGCGGAGAAAGCGAAAGATATGACCAGCAAATTCCCGACTATTACCGTACAAAATACCTGAAGCCTTGGACTCTTAAACCTTGGTGCAGACCCTGATGAATACGGACGATTGCTGAGATGAATGGTCAGGCTGATATTGACTACATGCAAATGGCACTGGAGCTTGCTTCCCGCGCCACGATTGCTACGTCGCCCAATCCTAAAGTAGGCTGTGTCATTGTCAAAGACGGGCAGCTTATCGGTCAAGGCTGGACTCAGCCCGTTGGGCAGGCACATGCTGAGGTGCAGGCATTGCGTGATGCGTCAGCGCGGGGGCTGGATGTGCGTGGTGCGACTGCATATGTAACGCTGGAACCTTGCAGCCATTTTGGACGTACGCCGCCCTGTGCAAATGCCTTGATTGACGCAGGTATTGCCAGGGTCGTAGCCGCGGTGCAGGATGCCAATCCGCAAGTCGCAGGACGTGGGTTACGTATGTTGCGTGAAGCAGGCGTTCAGGTTGAGTCCGGCTTGCTGGCGCAGCAGGCAAGGGAAATGAATATCGGTTTTTTTAAACGTATGGAAACCGGTAAGCCTTGGGTGCGGATGAAAGTCGCCGCCAGCCTGGATGGCAGGACGGCCTTACCGAATGGCGAAAGTAAATGGATTACAGCCAGTGATGCGCGCGACGATGGCCATCTGTGGCGCGCCCGTGCCGATGCAATTTTGACCGGCATAGGTACTGTGCTGGCGGATAATCCGCAGATGACTGTGCGTGCTGTCACGACACCGCGACAGCCGCTGAAGATCGTGGTTGATTCGCAATTGCGCATATCACCAGACGCCGCATTGCTAGTGGATGGTAGTACCGTTTTGGTCAGTGCGAAAGAGGCGGATTCGGGTTTTTTGAGCAGGCGACAGGCGCTTGTCGAGAAGGGGGCGGAGATTTTGCATTTGCCAGGCTCCGATGCGCACGTGGATTTGTCCGTCTTGCTTCTGGAGTTGGGGCGTAGGCAGATTAATGAGTTGCATGTCGAGGCCGGCGCCACGCTCAATGGCGCCCTAATTGATCAGAGCTGCGTAGACGAATTACTGATCTATCTGTCGCCTAAAATACTCGGTGATGGCGCGGGTCTTTTTCAACTTCCTGAGCTTAAAAAAATCGCAGAGGCGAAGCAAGTGAAATTTCATGAGGTCACGCAGATTGGCGATACTCTCAGGATATTGGCGCGCTTCTGAATCTGCTTCGTGTCAAACTTCTGCAGAGCTAGTCGGGCTTAGGATGCGCCGGCCGGGCGTGATGTCCATTGTTTAAAACTTTGCTTGCTGATGATGTTGAACTTGGTAAAAATGACTGAAATTTTCGCATTCAGCGTGGCATCAGCAGGCATCCAACGCCCTTGTTCATCTCTACCAAAATTGACTGAGTAAGTCATGCTTTTTGCCATCGGAATGCCGTCCAGATCGTAATCGACTTTGACCTGTTTTCCGCTGGCTTCTTCAATCAGGACCTTGGCTTTAAACGATAATTTCTTCTGTTTTCCTTTAACAAGGAAAACGATGCAGTTCCTGTTATCGACAGTGATTTTTTCTGTACGTTCCACCTCGCCAGTGAATAAGGCGTAGTCAGGGTGTTCTGCAATATTCAGCGGAAATTTGACATTCGCAAGACCGCTTTTTTGTGCTTCTGTTAGCCAAATCACGTCCCATACGGGTTGTCCGTCTTTCCAGCCGCTTAGCCTGACTTTTTTGTGCGTTACTTCTTGACTCTGATTGTCGCTATCCAATACTTCTGTATCGGTAACAACTTCGCCAGCCACATAGGCCTGATTCGCTTGTGTGATGCTTAAGGCGCGACTCCATAGAGGATCGGCGCCGCCAGCCGCAAAACTCAGAGGCGAAGAGAGGAGGGTGAGCGAAACGAGGAGGCGTAGTAGCATAGGAATAAGCTCACAAGAATGCGAGCGGCGAAGAAGACGTGGTCGCAAAATAAAAAAAGGACCATCAAGCAAAACTCGATGATCCTTCTAAATTGGTCGGAGTACAAGGATTCGAACCTTGGACCCCCTGGTCCCAAACCAGGTGCGCTACCGGACTGCGCCACACTCCGAAACTTACATTAATTCGTTGCTGATCAATTTTCATTGCTGCGACGAATTTAAAACTTAATTCATTTAAACCATTTCTACTACTACAGTTTAAATTGAAAAAAGACCGTAGGATAATTAAACCTGACGGTCTTTTAAAATCTGGTCGGAGTACAAGGATTCGAACCTTGGACCCCCTGGTCCCAAACCAGGTGCGCTACCGGACTGCGCCACACTCCGAAGACCAAGATAGTATCCCGCTGCAGCCAGGATGTCAACACCTTTGTCACACTTGCGCGCTGTGATTTCGTCGTGCTAACCCGCGTGTAGACAAGAGAAAGTCTCAGGGATCATAGGGATTGCGCACTGTCGAATTGCCTATATTCTCCGTTAATCGGGTCGGTGAAAGCGATAGATTTTGCTAGTAATTGTAGCGGGGCAGAAAAATCATCGCCCTTGCATGGCAGGGTGACCGGATAAAACGTATCGTTTACGATCGGCGCTCCCAGGCTCGCTAAATGCATGCGTAATTGATGACGTTTTCCTGTCAGCGGTTTTAATTCATATAAATCGTTGATGCCGCGATGTTCAATGATCGCGATACGGGTTTCAGAATTGGTTTCCCCTTCGACTTCTCGCATGACGAAGAATTGCTCTGCGTCTTCCATCCGGCTCCGGCGAACCAGTGGAAAAATTTGATCTGGCAAGTGCGGTGCTAAAGCATGGTAGGTTTTATGAACACGCCTATGCTGAAATAGCGTCTGATAAGCTCCCCGCGTTGCAGGGGTTGTCGAAAATAAAATCACGCCGGCCGTTTCTCGATCTAATCGGTGTATCGGCGTCAGGTGTTGATTACCTGTTTGTTTTTTTAAGCGTACCAATAAGGTCTCTTGTAGAAAACGCCCTCCCGGTGTTACCGGCAAAAAATGAGGTTTATCGACAACGAGTAAATGCTCATCGTGATACAAAATGACTTCAGAAAAAGGAATAGGTGTTTCATCTTCGATTTCTCGATAGTAGAAAACACACATGCCGCGTTTCACCGGACTATTCGCCTGCAAGACGGAGCCATGCTGATCGACGACCTCTCGTCTCTCTATCCGGGATAGCCACCGCTGAGTGCTAACATCTGGAAACTGGCTAGTCAGAAAGTCCAGTAAGTCTGACCATTGACCTTCGGGTAGCCAGAGATAACTCGGCATGACGCCATGACGTATTGGGAGCGGTAAAGCAGGCGGGTTATGGGGATTTTTTTGCATCAATGGTGCTTGTGCTTTGACCTGAATTTATTTGGTAATGGTAACACTTTAAACATGGCCGATGATTTGGTGTTGTAGTCAGAATGTAGTTGTACTGGTTCGTGCCTGCCCGAGAGCATTTGCATTTATTTGCACTAACCTGCACTCCCGATTCGCATGTAGATGGCTCCTAACTGGCCAGAATTTTCGCATTAGCTTTATTGACGCAGGTGAAGGCGGTAAAATGCTTGTTTTAACTTTTACCGTTTTGCCATGAGTTTGATGAGTATGGCAAACACTTCACTTAATGAGCAGCCCCGTGTCAACTATTCCAAATACCTCCGCGCCCGTCCGCACCCGTTTTGCACCTAGTCCTACCGGCTATCTTCATGTGGGCGGTGCGCGCACTGCCTTGTTTAGCTGGGCTTTTGCCCGTCATTTTGGTGGTATCTTTGTCTTGCGCATTGAGGATACGGATCTGGAACGATCGACACCCGAGGCAGTGCAGGCAATTTTGGACGGTATGAACTGGTTGGGTTTGCAACATGATGAAGGTCCGTTTTATCAAATGCGAAGAATGGATCGCTATCGCGAAGTGCTTGCGAAAATGCTGGCAGAAGGTACCGCTTATCATTGTTACTCTTCACCAGAAGAAGTCGAGGCTATGCGTGAGCGTCAACGTGCCAGTGGTGAGAAGCCTCGTTATGATGGCACCTGGCGTCCAGAGTCAGGCAAGACTTTGCCTGAGATCCCGGCAGATCGTAACCCCGTTATTCGTTTCAAAAATCCTCTGGATGGCGAGGTAAGTTGGCTGGACGTTGTTAAGGGACAAATCACTATCGGTAATCGCGAGCTCGACGATCTGGTCATCGCGAGACCTGATGGCACGCCGACGTATAATTTTTGTGTGGCAGTCGATGATTGGGATATGCAAATTACTCATGTGATTCGCGGTGATGATCATGTGAACAATACGCCACGCCAGATCAACATTTTGAACGCTTTGGGCGCGAGTCTTCCACATTATGGCCATGTCCCGATGATTCTTGGTACGGATGGACAAAAGCTCTCGAAGCGCCGTGATGCCGTCAGCGTTATGGATTATCTGGATAAAGGTTATCTGCCGGAGGCTATGTTGAATTACCTCGCGCGTCTGGGCTGGAGTCATGGCGATGAGGAGATTTTTTCGATGGAACAAATGTGTAGCTGGTTTGATCTGAACCACTTATCGAGTTCGCCAGCACAATTCAATCCCGAGAAACTTGCCTGGATTAATAATCACTACATCAAAGCTGCTGACAATACGCGCCTCGCAGATTTGGTTCGCGCACAAATGGAAACAGATGGTGCGCAATTTGAACATGCGCCTGAGCTGTCGGCGGTGATCGCTTTAATGAAAGAGCGGGCCAATACGACGAAGGAATTAGCCGAGGCGTCGATGCTGTTCTACCGTCAGCCCAATGCTGATGCCGTATTGCGTCAGCAGCATATTACTGAGGCAGTATTGCCCGCACTCGCGCATTACGCGACTGCGTGCAAAACGGTGGAGTGGAATAAGGCAGCGTTGTCGGCAATGATGAAGGAAACGTTGGCTCAGTATTCCTTAAAGATGCCGCAACTCGCCATGCCTTTACGTCTTCTGCTTACCGGTCAGTTGCAAACGCCATCCATCGATGCCGTCGTAGAGTTATTTGGACGCGATGTTGTACTTCAGCGCTTAAGTTCTGTCGCGCAGTAAAATTTAGAGAAGGAAATGAAAGGGGCTTTACATCGTATGGCCTAGCCCCTATAATCTCGTTTCTGTTCTGGGGGTGTAGCTCAGTTGGTAGAGCGCTTGCATGGCATGCAAGAGGTCAGCGGTTCGATTCCGCTCACCTCCACCAGCAGTTAGTTTTTGAAATAAGTTGGCTAGTGTGAAAAAATGCACTTGCCAAAATCAAGAAAAGCAGTATATAATCTTGGTCTTGCTTGATTGCGAAGCAGTGAATTAAGTAAGAAGAAGTACAGGTCAGTAACAAGGACAGATCATTGTCCCCATCGTCTAGAGGCCTAGGACATCACCCTTTCACGGTGAGTACAGGGGTTCGAATCCCCTTGGGGACGCCAGCTTATCCACCCGATTGACATTAATGCGATAGTTAATGCTTCACGTAAGTCAATCGGGTAAAGGATTACGGCTTCAACCAACTTTCCAAACAATTCCTTCAAATCCTCCCTGTTTAGTGTTTCGATCGATTTTATGTTGTGTTCGATTGCATTGCGCACGTCTTTTTCGGTCAATAAATTAATTACTTTTGCCTGCGCTGCCTAGTGTTCGACGTTCTCCATTCTGGCCTCTAGTATCGATCGCTCGATTTCGTATTTTTCTATTTGCCTTAGGATCGCCGCTGCTACAGACGTTTCGATGAGCTGCAGCCAATGAATCGATTTTTTTTTGTGATCGATTGAAACTCAGCACGAATAGATCTTTCTTTGCCCTCCGGTGCTTCGGGCTTTAAGCTGACTTTTACCGCTTTTATTACGCGGCTCATGAAAGCGGGAGAGTTTAGATCGCGACTGATTTTTTCAGCACCAAGCTGTCGAGCTCATCACATCAAACCTCCTTGCCTTTGCCTAATCGGTAATAGGTTCCGCTACCGTCTCCATGCCATGCTTGCCTCTTTGTAGTGGATAGCACTCCAGCAAAAAGACAAGTCGCGGGTTTAACCCGCATCGATGAGTTGATACTTAATTGCTATAAAATTGATTCGGCTTGCTTTTCGCTGATCTATGCTTCATGCGTATTCTTTTGGATTAGCCAATCCTCGCGTGGCCGCCGTTTCGCTCCGTTGACATATCCATCTTCTGTGCGTTCGTTGTGGACATTCCAGACTGTGTGCTCAGCGTGGGTAAGTGCGTTCCATTCGATGCTGATTAACGTGCTGTCGGGGATTTTCAAACCGGATTTAATCTTTGCATTGACCCGACTGATGCCATTGGCTTTCGATATTAAATATTCCTGAATTGCCAATGAATCATTATTTACCTTCAATTTGGTCTCGTTACTGGTTCGCCATCGCGTATTGCACCCGTGCTAAATTTGTCAAGGCTGTAACCAAAAGGTGCGCGGCCACTGGTACGAAAACCTTGTTTGACGTTTTCACTCATTCCGACCAGGCCTTTTTGTTTCGAGGTCAGGCTGTGCCACTCATCCATTGCCTGGAGAATAAATTTAAGAAGCATGTCTGTGATTGGTGCACTGCCAGGTAACGACCTATAAATAATAGTGACGTTACGGCGCTTGGCTTCCATCTCTTCAAAGACAATTGCGTTCACGCGCCGGCGCGACAGCCGAGCATTGTCAAGTACCAGGATCTTTGACTAGTTACGCTTGCTAGAACACATTTCAGTAAAAAGGGCTTGGAAGCCTGGGCGGTTATTATGTTTACCCGATTCAACGGCGTTAGAAAACTCAGCTGTGATGATGAGATTCAGTTTCTCGGCCAGCGCCTGAAGGTCTCTGCGCTGTGCATCGATCGATACGTCGCTTCGGTCTTTTGATGATCTCAGATACAGGGCGGCTCTGCTGTTCAATTGGATAAAGTAGTCTGGCTAAGAGAGTGTCATCAAGCAGAGCCAGGCAGGGGATGCCGGTCGATTCTAGAATTGTGAATGAACGCAGTTTTTTCATTTTAGTCTAAATGCGCTCGAAGTGTTTTTTGTAAAAATGCGCAACATTAAAAGTTGGTTTCAGCTCGAATTGAATTAGCGAAAAGTGTTTTTTGTTTGATGACACAAGTGCTTTCGCAGATATATTTTTGCTATGGCAGGGCGGAAATGCCCCAACTCGGCCGACACTAAATTTTAGTGATTTTTGATAGTCGAGTGTATGTCTCATATGTATGGCGAAGGCCGTTCGCTCCTGAGCTAAAGCCCAAATTTTTCTTACATTTTTTGGTTGTTCGTGAAGACGGGCTGGGGTTGCGAGTTCATGTGCGTGCATGCAAAAAAAAGCTAGCTCGGTCGCAAAACGATTCATTGGCTGCCGACATAATTTGATAACGTTTACTTCATTTGAAGATTAAGCGCGACTCGCCAAAATGGTATTTGCGTCTGATTTTTGATATTTTAATTGGACCGAAAATGCTACTTGGAGTGCTTGTCAATCGGCGTCTAACGTTTTTTTGTTTGACGTCAAAAGATCTCATTTTTAGATAATTGTTTAAAATTTTCTCAGTCACATTTCGAGGTTTTGCAATATTATTTGCATAAAGATAATTTAGGAATTGAGCAAAGTGGCTGGTATAAACTCGCAACTTTCCAAAAGATGGTATTTTTCCATCCCTCTGCGCCCGTCTCAACAAACTGTAAGTCATTCAATTGGTAACGGTTAATAGTGAGACAGTTAAAAAAAATAGTGTCTTCTGAATGTTAAATGCGAATATGAAAAATATTAGGTGGGGGATTAATATCATTGCGGGCATTTCACTCGCAGGGTTATTACTTCCTGAGGCAGTTGCGTATTCAAGTATTGCTAATCTTCCTGCTCAGGCGGGTATCGTTGCATTGTTTGCAGGGCTCGTTTGCTATGGACTGTTAGGTAATAGTCGATTTGCAATTGTCGCTGCAACTTCGTCATCGGCCGCAGTACTCGCTTCCGCATCCGCAGCAATGTCTAACGGGAATAGTGCGGTGCGCCTCGATATTGCCGTGGGACTTGTATTGTTGACAGGAGTCTTTTTTATTTTAGCGGGAGTTTGTAAATTAGGAAGTATTTCCGATTTTATTGCAAAACCTGTCTTACGTGGATTTGCGTTCGGACTTGCTCTAGTTATCATTATTAAGCAAGCCGCGAATATCCTGCAAATTCACTTACATCACACGGACATTATTCGCATTTCTAATGATCTATTTGGGCAAATACATTCTTGGAATTTGATTTCGGGTGTTATCGGACTTGTCTCACTAATTTCGCTATTTATATTTTCTAAAGTACCGAAAATCCCGGGGGGCTTAATCGTTATCCTTCTCGGCATTCTTCTTGGTAAATGGTTTGATTTATCTCATTACGATATCCGATACGTTGGAGATATCGATCTTCATCTAGAATCGCCGTCTTTGCCAACGATGTCTTATCTGGAATGGTTACGAATAGGTGAGATGAGCATTGCTATGTTGATGATTTTATATGCAGAGTCCTACAGTTCTATTCGAAGTTTCGCAATGAAACATGGCGATCAAGTATTACCAAACCGCGACTTGGTAGCTATCGGTTTCTCAAACATCGTTTCTAGTTTGTTTCATGGAATGCCAGTGGGCGCTGGATTTTCCGCAACATCTGCTAATGAAGCGAATGGAGCAACATCTCGTATCGCTGGATTAAGTGCTTTAGTAACGTTATTCGTTATCGTATTGACTTTGCTGCCTTTCATAGCGTTGACACCAGAGCCTGTTCTGGCCGCCATAGTAATTCATGCGGTGAGTCATACATTGCGACCGTCAATTTTTTATCCCTACTTTAAATTACGACGAGATCGATTTGTCGTCGTAGCGGCAGTAGTTTCTGTACTATTTTTAGGCGTATTAGACGGGTTACTGGTCGCAATTGGAGTAAGTCTGATAATGCTGTTGAAGCGCTTATCTGAGTCCACTTTATCTATCCTAGGACGATTAAATGGTGGACATGACTTTGTCAGCAAAGCGGTATATCCAAACGCGCAATCGACCTCGGGTATCTTGATTTTAAGACCAGAGTCAGGTCTTTTTTTTGCGAATGCTGAGCGAATTTTTAGTTTGGCAAAAAATTATATTTCTTTGGCTGGAGAAGACGCAAAGATCACCATCATAAGTTTAGAAGAGTCGTCTGATCTTGATAGTTCCAGTGTGGAGGCAATCATCAATTTTTGCGATGAGATGTCGGCTATCCGTAAATATATTTTTTTCTCACGTTTGAAATTTCCAGTTCAAAAAGTTTTGATAGAGGCTGAAATTCAAAAAAACAGTTGGGTTAAGATCAGCGATTTAAGTGTCGATGATATGGCCAAATTGGCCGCGAACATTCTTTTGGAAAACACTCAGCCAGAACTCATTTCTAGTTCATCGGCATATTGAAAAATGTCAGAAAATTACAAACGTTTTGGCACTCCAAAACAGAATTTAGATGCTGCACAAAAAGCAAAGAAAAATCAAAAAAATCCGAATTACTGCTCTTATGTTCCGACACGTGACCAAGTTGCAAATGCAGATATTGATATTGTAAAAAAGCCTCTTGTAGACTGGATGTGCCATAGCCCGACTGAACTAATTCAGAGCAAGACACAAATACCTGAAGTACAAGCCATATTATTGGCAAGGTCTGATGCAAGCAGCCTCAGTGGGATATTAACGATGTGTAGCTATGGACTTCCCCTAATTCAGTAGACATTTAATAATGTCAAAAACTGAGAAGGAAGTACATCATGAGAAAGAGTCGATTCACTGAAGAATTCAAAGCAGAAGCGATTAAACAAGTCACTGAACGTGG
>NZ_JBMPPN010000034.1:0-25940 GCF_049340165.1 Undibacterium sp. Xuan67W | reverse complement strand
CTTAACTACCCGCTTCTAACTCTTCACTTCTAAAACCTGTATCAACTACTTCACTTTCTTTTCTCCCCCCGCCTCTCGACGGGAGCCGAACTATAGCAAATACCACACACCATTGCAAGGACTTTTGTGATTAAACATGATTTTGTATAAGCTTGACTGGTTGCAGCCCGCGTAAGAAGTGGGTATGTTGTCAGCTTGTTTACTAATTAATGCAAAGTCACTTATGTCTTCTCAATCTGACGGTTCTACTAAAGCAATTTTTTATGCCTTAGGTGCCAACGGCGGCATCGCCATCTCAAAATTTGCCGCCGCTGCCTTTACTGGTTCTGGTGCGATGCTTGCTGAAGCAATTCATTCTCTCGCAGACTGCGTCAATCAAATATTTTTACTCGTTGGCCTAAAAGAGGCTCAGCGCCCCGTAGACGCCTCTCATCCAATGGGTTACGGTCGGGTCGTCTATTTTTGGGCGATGATGGTAGCTCTTTTACTGTTTTTTATGGGCGGCGTTTTTTCCGTCATTGAGGGTATTAAGCATCTCGAACATCCTGAGCCAATAAAAAGCCCCTTAGTAGCGATTGCCGTATTAGGTATTTCAGTCCTGCTCGAAGGCTTCTCTTTATATGGCGCAATGAGGGAAATTCGCAAAATTTCTGGCGACAAGTCGTTTTTCCAATGGTTTCGCGAAACACGCCAATCAGAGCTTATGGTGGTTGCAGGGGAAGATATCGCTGCGCTTGCCGGTTTGGCGATCGCATTTTTTGCTGTCGTGCTCACAGTTATAACGGGCAATTCTTTTTGGGATGCGGCGGGCTCTATCCTAGTGGGCATTCTCTTAATGGCGGTCGCCTTCTTTGTAATAAGAGAAGTGAAGGCAATGATCACGGGTGAGTCAGCAGCGCCTGAAGTCAATGCGGCGATCAAAACCCATATAAATAATCATCCTCAGGTCGACCATGTCATCAATCTCATTACCTTGCAATGGGGCGAACAATTAATGATCGCGGTGCAAGCAAAAATGCAACCGCAAACATCTGACCGGGCGTTGATTGATGCCATTAACGAAGTGGAAGAAAGCCTGCAAGAAGAATGGCCGCAAGCGAGGTGGTGCTTTTTTGAACCGGATATCGACTCAAGCAAAGAATAAGCGAAGCCTTGTCGAAAAATTATTCCCCAGCTAACAACGACTTTCGCTTGATAAAACGCCGAGAATTACACGCTCAGCGTTTTATCCATCTGATCTGCCGAGACCAGCAGCGATTGGACTGCCCGTTCGAACAAAGGCTCTTTTTCCATAAAGCGGACGCGACCATGATTCATCATGCGTTGGAACATACGGATGCTAACCATTGACGGCTCATCCTGTCCTTCGAGACTTAAAACCAGATTACTTAAATTCGGATTAACCCAATTTAGCCGACCTTGGCTAGGCTTTCCACCGAGATTAATTTCTAAGGCAATGCCGCTGCGCAGCCGCTCCTGAATCAGCGCTGGGGTTAATTCAACCTGGTTCTCGCGCAACAAAATATCTTTACTTTCATGCGGCAGCTCCTGGTCAAACACCTGATCCAGCATCTGTACTTTGAGATCCAGGTCTTTAATCGCCTGATCCAGATATTTCTGATTTTTCGCCAGATCCTTATATTCGTTAGTCTCTTGCTCCGTTGCCTCGGGATTATTTACAAAATTAGTAAAATGCTCGTGAATCGCTGACAAAGTTGGTACATGCGTCAACGTCTGCGAGTGCGAAGCCCTCAACACACTGGTATGCGCATCGACTAGCCAGTTCAATAATTTTTGCTGCGCGACCGGATCCCACTTAACCAGAGCCAATCCCTCTCTCAAAGTATTGAGAATAATGGGCAGCAAAGCAAATAACTGCGTTTTATCATCTTCTTTCAGTTTCGGAATAATGCTCCATAGCAAATCCGGAACCAACAAACGGTAGCGGCGCGCGCGTTTGACGTCCTTGCGCTCAGCCTGCTCAATCGCATGTACCCAGGTATTTTCCAAAAACTCCTTGAGATAACTGTCAATCGTCAGCCCAAGTAACGCCTCGGCCAGTTGCGCTGCAGTGTGTGCAAACCGCAATGTACGGTTTTGAACTTGCTCGACAGCATCAATCGTACGTTCGATATTTTTATCACTGGCGCGCAATTCTTTAGCGATAAAAGCATCGAATTCATCCAGCATTTTTGCGAACAGAACCACACTCTCGCTGTCATCCTGCAATAGCGCCTCAACGATACGGCAAATCTCTGCAGTAATATGTACGCCCGTAGGATCAAGCTGTTTTAAGCCTAAGGAAATAGAGCCTATACGGTTTACCAGCATCCGTGCCGGATGACCTTTTTGCGTGAGTAAAGAGGTATCTCGCAATGCCACCTTCAATACCAGAAACTGCAAACGACCTAGCTGGGCGCGAATTTCTGCGGGAACCTGATTGTCCCTGAGAATAAATTCAAACAGCATTGCAACGATGTCGATCGTCATTTGCTCATCGACATCCTTAGTCATCTCGTTTAATGCGGATCTTTGCTCCAGGATCAGATTACGTACTTCACCATGTCCGTCCAGCATCTCTGTCGTTAAAGGTGTTTGCGCTCTTTGCATACCTTGTACGGACTGAGCAAGAGGTGATCCGTTTGCAGACATGCCGCCATGTGTCTGCGAGTGGCCGGCCTGACCATGCTGCGATACTCCCTGACCAGTCTGGGTCTGATTTGCAGAATGCGCTGGATTACCTGCAGAGGCATAATCGCCAGCCTGCCCTGCGGTATTGGCATACACGGAAGCATCCGGCTCGTGTCCTCCCGACATATGCGGCATTCCCGACATACCGTTCATACCGCTATGACGAAATCCCGCGGCAGCGGCACGATCTTCAGGTGAGGCGACATCATTGGAAAAGAATTTTCTCAATACACTGCCAACCGCCTGCCCTCCGGATAGCCAGCCAAATTTACTCTGGGACATATCCTCTGGTGAAGGTTCTTGCGAGGACGGATAAGCGGCAGACTGTTGAGCGGAAGTACTGGTTGCCATTTCTGAATTGCGCCTTGAAACACCCGATGCCATGCCACGTACGGAGGCAAATAGTTGCTCCATTCTGCGCTTCGGTGTATCCGTCGACACGGCTCTTGCATCAACATTGTAGGACTTGCCACCAATATCATAATTGGCCGCATCCATTCTTGCGCGACTATTCTGAAAAACCTGTTCTTCACGTTCTTCTGCCAAAGCTTCCTCAGGCAGCGTGTCACCAACAACAGAGGTCGGCGATTTTTTTATCTTGAATTGTAATTGTGCGGCAAGGCCGTGTTGTGCCAGATGCGTATTCACATCCTTATAAATACCTGCGACAAAACTCGCGAAGCTGGATGCTAATTGTTCCAGCAAAACGGCGGATAACTCAGCAGTCAGACCAAAATTTTCAAGCGCAGACGCAATACAGCGCGAAAACAGATAAGGGCGAAACGGGTTTTCGCGCTCCTTGATGGTGTCTTGCTCAAATAGCAGAGCGACACGGATATTCAGGTCACGCAGTTGCTCTTCGGCCTCGCTACGGAAGCGCTTGGTAATATCATTAATGCGCAATTCATCTTCAAATGCCGACGAGTCGATTAACGACAGGCTGTCAGCGTTGGCAGCTAATGCAGATGAGGGCCGGAATGTATTATAGGTTGTCTGGAAGCTGCGGTTTAGCAGATGCTCCATACTATGAGCCATTTGCTGAACTAGGAATTCGCCTTTGTCCTGTAGCAAGGTGCGAGCGTTCAGATAACGACTTTGCTCAGATGACGAGTAGCTCGCATCTGCCTTGCTAAATAGCTCTTCTATACTACGCGGTAACGTTTTTTCAACAGCAGCAACAAAGGCGCGCATAAATTCTGCGCGCGTCGTCGCCAGTAAACCATTTGGATCCATATTCTTCCTTGAGTCTCAGCTAGGGCAGCTTGCATGGAGAACAATCCAAACTATAAACCAGATACTTATATTATGTATATGGCAATACAGACGAACGACTAATAATTTTTGTTAAATATCGTCAAGCTGCTTTCTTCTTGGCGGCCGTCGTTTTTTTAGCTGGCTTGGCAGCCACCTTTGCAGTCGCTTTGACAGGTTTCGCGACAGTCTCATCAGAAGCCGCTGCCGCTTTTGCTTTAGCAGGGGCTTTCGCTTTGCGTTCTTCAAATTCGAAGCTGACTTTGCCATCTTTACCGCGCACCAAAAATGCCTTGAACGGGCGGCGCGTGCGTTGCGAAATAAAGCCCGGCAGCAAATCGGTTTTACCCTCATTGAGTAACTTACTCATTTGTTCAGGCAAAATCTCTTGCTGCAAAATGATACGGCCGCTACGGAAATCACATGCCTTTGGCTTGGCTACGGTTTTTTCGCATACATAGGTCAATCCCATTTCGTACACACCGCTACCGCATTTAGGACAAGGGCCCAACGAGGTGTGTTCAGTGAAATCGACCGGCTCCGCATCCTCATCGTCCTGGTTCTGACCAAAATCAAATTCCAGCTTGAAATTATTATGCTCTTCGTCGCGCACGATCTTCAGAATCGCCGCAAAAGGTCTGCCCATTTTTGAACGGAAACCTTGCAGCGGTCCGATCTCGCGCTTGCTCAGAACCTCTTCAACCTCAGCTACCTCAAATTGACGGCTGCCAGGTGTCTTACTCATCGAGAATTCGCATTTAGTGCAGGCAAAACGGCGATAATTTTCTTTGACGACGCCACCACAATTCGGGCAAGGCGTATGTAAAGTCGCATAGTCACCTGGGATGGTATCGTTATCGTATTCCTTAGCGCGCTTCACGATGATCTGTGTCATCTGAGCGATTTCGCGCATGAATTCTTCGCGACTAATTTTGCCACGCTCCATTTGCGAGAGCTTGTATTCCCACTCACCTGTCAATTCGGGTGACGTCAACTCATCCACACCAAGTCCGCGTAACAGCGTCATCAACTGAAACGCCTTGGCAGTCGGCATTAACTCACGGCCTTCACGTAGCAGATATTTTTCATTGAGCAAACCCTCAATGATAGCCGCACGCGTCGCCGGTGTACCCAGGCCCTTACCGGCCATAGCTTCTCGTAAGCCCTCATCATCGACCAGCTTACCGGCGCCTTCCATTGCAGACAATAAGGTCGCTTCCGAATAGCGCGCAGGCGGTTTGGTCACCAGATCATTGGCAGTGACTTTTTCGGTTTTGACTTTCTCCCCCTTGGCGACTGCAACCAGATTGCCTTTGTTTTCGGGATCATTATCGTCAAGGATTTCTTTGCCATAAATTGCCAGCCAGCCAGGATTAGTCATGACCTTACCTTCGGTCTTGAACTGATGACCGGATACTTCGGTAATGCGGGTCGTGACCTGAAATTCCGCAGCGGGGAAAAACACCGACATAAAGCGGCGTGTCACCAAGTCATATAATTTTTGCTCCGGCTCAGACAAATTCTTTGGCGCCTGACCGGTCGGAATGATGGCAAAATGATCACTGATCTTGGCGTTATCAAAAATCCGCTTATTCGGCTTGACCCAGTTGTTATTCAGAATCTGAGCAGCGAATTGATAATAATTATTATTTTCTGAGACCGTTTCCAGCGTCTGTTTCACCGTGTCCAGATAATCCTCCGGCAAATGACGGGAATCGGTACGTGGATAAGTCAGTACTTTGTGCTTTTCATACAAAGCCTGCGCCAGACCGAGGGTGTTTTTCGCGGAGAAACCAAAACGTGAGTTAGCCTCGCGCTGCAAACTCGTCAGATCAAACAAGGCTGGCGCCATTTGTGTCGCCGGTTTGGATTCTTCACTGACATTACCCTGCTTGCCACGGCAAGCTGCCACAATCGATTCTGCGGCTGCTTTGCTCCACAGACGTTCGGCTTTTTTCTCGGTATCGTGTTCGTCTTTTTTAAACTGATGATCTAACCAGCGACCTTCATAAATACCGGCTGCACAGACGAATTCGGCACGCACCTCCCAGAAATCGCGGGACACGAATTTTTTAATCTTTTCTTCACGCTCAACCACAATCGACAATGTTGGCGTCTGCACCCGGCCTACGGTGGTCAGGTAAAAGCCACCTTCTTTGGAGTTAAAAGCTGTCATGGCGCGGGTGCCATTGATACCAATCAGCCAGTCCGCCTCGGAGCGGCAACGGGCTGCATCGGCCAGCGGCAGCATCGATTCATCGCTGCGTAATTTAGTAAAACCCTCACGGATCGCAGCCGGCGTCATTGACTGCAACCACAGACGGCTAACAGGCTGCTTGGCCTTCGCATGCTGTGCAATCAGACGGAAAATCAGTTCCCCTTCGCGGCCCGCGTCACAAGCGTTGATAAGGGCGGTCACGTCTTTACGCTTGATCAGCTTGTTCAGCACTTTCAAGCGCGATTCTGTCTTCGCAATCGGGTTCAGCGCGAAATGCGGCGGAATCATCGGTAAATGCGTGAAGCTCCATTTGCCGCGTTTGACGTCGTACTCTTCAGGAACCGTGATTTCCAGCAAATGGCCAACCGCCGAGGACAATACATAGTCGTCAGACTCAAAGTAATCATCATGTTTAGTGAAGCCGCCCAGCGTTTTCGCTATGTCGTTGGCGACGGAAGGCTTCTCGGCAATGATGAGGGTTTTGGTCATGGTGTTATTTCTCAGTCGTTTCTGTATTGACTCTATATGGGGGCGGACTCGATCGGGGCGAATGAAGCCAAACCAAGCAAGACTTGCCTAAATCAGGACTGCGGCTGGCGCACCAAGCGTGTGCGTCAGCAGGTATATTAAAGGCGAATGATAAACGTGAACTACAAAAAACTGCAATGAGATGTTTTTTTAGCCACAAAACAGCGAATGGCGGTCATTTTGTCTCTAATGCAGCAAACGAGGCTCGCTTTCTTCGTCCGACAACAGGAGCTCGTCGAACATCAGCATGTCAGGTTCTTTGCCCTGACTCCACAACATCATCAGTACGATGACTTTGAGTTTATCCAGGGGAACCGGCGAATCATGAATAGCGACAGCGCGTTCAATGACAATCTCACGCTGTTGTGAATTAATCAATCCTGCCGATTCGAGAAAATGCAAAAATCCCATTGCAGGCGTACCCAGGGCAGCAATTTCACGGGCAGCATAGACGCGGAAGCCTTTTGAGGCAAGCGCATCTTGCTCAGGCAACTTATCTAATTCATTGGTAGTGTCGGCCAGTACCGTGAGCCAATCCAGCGCCTCGGAGATTTCATCTTCTTCAAAGCCGACGGCGGAGAGTTTTTTAGCTAAAACCGCCGTATCCGGACAAGCATCTGGACGGTAATAGGTTTCGTAGAGGTATACAAGAATATCGAACATGTCGTTACTGTAGCCTCAAGGAGAATTCGAAACAAGCCCCGTTTGAACGGATTTCAGGCGGAACTTGCTTATTTAAAGATACTACATCCCAGTATTTTAACAGCACGCCGCAAACTGTGCGGCTCAAGCCTTGTTTTTACCTATACTCCCCCTGATGCAAGGTATAGATGGCGAAATTATCTGCTTTCCAGAGTCGGGCATACGTGCTACTAACCGATGCGCTTTACCATTCCGCCTGGCAATTGTTCGATGTGGCCATCAAGCTCTAATGTCAATAATACACCGCTCAGCTCGGCAACATCTATCCCCACCTGCTCAACCAGATGATCAACATGAACCGGGTCATAGCCTATCGCATCCAGCAGACGCTGATCCGCGCTTGTGATTTCTGCTAAGGATGCCGATGTCGTCTGCGTTGACGAGGCAGCGACCGGGCGCATCATGGGTAAAAATCGTAATTCGTCCAAAATATCTTGCGCCGTATCCACCAGCTTCGCGCCCTGCTTGATCAGCTGATGACACCCTTTGGCGAGCGGCGAATGAATGGAGCCGGGGATGGCGAATACATCGCGCCCCTGCTCAGCAGCCATGCGTGCCGTAATCAGTGATCCCGACTGTCCCGCAGCCTCAATCACCAGCACCCCTTTTGACAGACCGGAAATCAGGCGATTGCGGCGCGGGAAATTAGACGCAATCGCAGGCATGCCAAGCGGGTACTCACTGACAATACAGCCGCCGTCAGCAATTAAGTGGGCAAGCGCCCTGTTGCGCGACGGATAAACAATATCAGCACCGGTACCAATCACCGCGACGGTTGAGCCTGCGCCGCGTAAGGCGCCGTGATGGGCTGCTGCATCGATCCCGGCAGCCATACCGGAACTGATCGTCAAGCCGGCTTTGCTCAAGGCTTCAGAAAATTGCTCCGCATTACGGATGCCCTGCGCAGTTGCATTGCGGCTGCCCACAACCGCGATCGTCGGCGCATCCAGCAAAGCCAGGCGGCCTTTGACATAAATCAACACAGGAGGATCAGGAATATCGAGCAAAGCACGCGGATAATTAGCATCCGCCCAGGTCAGCACCTGATTACCGGGCTGACTGCACCAGGTCTGGGTTAGCTCGATACGCTGCTGCAATTGCCTAAAGTCGGGTTGCAAAAGGGCTTTAGCGACTTTGGCAGAGACGACTTTGCTGAGAGCGGTAAAGTCGGTAGCAAAAATTTGTGAAGGCAGACCAAACGCTGCCAATAGCTGACGTGCCGTTTCGGGACCGACGCCGGGCGTCTGTTCTAGCCGCAACCACTCCACCCAGTCGCTAGCAAGCGCATTGTGTGGAGTCACTGACGGCTCGGCTTCAGACGGTTTATTCTGGAGATGTCGCCAGATCGCCAACGGCAACCGTGTCCGTCACCGTCATAATCAGACCATAAGAAATATTGTCGAAAACGCGGAAAATAAACAGACTACCGTAGTGCTCATCCGGTAGACGAATCGGTTTTTTCTCGTCAGTTTTGTCCTGAATGATTTTTCCGTAACGGGATAATTCCAGTACGGTACCGATATTCAGACCCGCACTCGCACCCTTGTTGATACTGACCACCTGATTCTGTCCAGCCTGACTGACGCCACCGTAAATCGAGACGATACGCGCACGTACGTCACGCTCTGGTGGATGCGGCACATAATTCTGGATCGGCGTAGGCGGAATCGGCATCAAACGGTCACCGACTGCCATTTCTTCTTTAGCGCTGGCGACAATAAAACTATCCACGCCATCAGGAGTTTTTGCCGTGCGTTCCAGCTTCAATGTGCCTAGATAGACCGCTTCATAGCCAATCACGGTATTGTTTTCAGGATCCTTGAGCGGAACGCCTGGACGGAATACTTGGAATGAGGTACCGCCTTTCAGGTCGCCGCGCACATAGGCTTTATCGTTCTTGGCAAGAATCACACGCCCTTCCTGCGTTGCGACGATACGTGGCGCCGTCAGCAAGGTGTCTTTTTCTATGACCAGAGGCTGCGACAAAAATGGCTCAATCAGATTCGACGGAATTGCGGTAATTGCATTTTTACCGGTGTTTTCGGTGCGAACCTGAGGTTGCAGTCTGCCGCCATCTTTAGCCGAACCATCGGCACCCGAGCCACCGACGGCCTGCCCCAACCGCAAGCGGCCATTGACGCGGTCAAAATACACGATCTGATTTGGATAAATCCAGTGCGGATTGCGGATTTCGTCACGGTTCATGCCCCAGACTTCGGGCCAGCACCATGGATTGCTCAAAAATTTGGCCGAAATATCCCATAGAGTATCGCCCTTCACCACCACATGTTTATCCGGTGCATCCGGTAAAAATGTGCATTTACCCGCCTTGGCTGCGTTGACAGCTTCTTGCGCGAAAGCCTGGGAACTTGCCATGACTGGGAAGGCGACAGCGATAAGCAAGGCGATTGTGCTAAACTTTTTCATGAATGTTGTCCGATGCATGCTGCAGGATGATGAAGCGAATAGGCAGGCACTAACTTGCCAAAGTGAATCAAATTTTGCCTATAAATCATTGAAGTAGCAAGAAAAACCGCATCGCAACGCCCTTTCGTTGTTGTGAAAAGCCTTATGTCTATACTAAATATCCTGCGTTACCCCGATCCACGTTTGCATAAAGTGGCCAAGCCCGTCAGCCTTTTTGACGACCGAATCAAGCTACTGGCCGCCGATATGGCCGAAACCATGTACGACGCACCGGGCGTCGGCCTGGCTGCTTCACAGGTCGATGTACATGAACAACTGGTAGTCATCGACACCTCAGAAACCAATACCGAATTGCAGGTATTCATCAACCCGGAAATCATCTGGGCCAGTGCAGAAAAGAAAGTTTACGACGAAGGCTGCCTGTCCGTTCCCGGCATTTATGACGGTGTAGAACGTCCTGCCGAGGTCAAAGTCCGTGCGTTTGATGTCGATGGCAAACCATTTGAACTCCACGCGGATGGTCTGCTAGCCGTATGTATCCAGCATGAAATGGATCATCTCAAAGGCAAAGTCTTTGTTGAGTATTTATCGCCTTTAAAGCGAAATCGCATCAAAACCAAAATGATTAAAGAAGAACGCGAAGAGCAGCGCAGCAAAGCGAAGGGTCGCTGATGCGCGTCATCTTCGCTGGTACGCCTGAATTTGCCGCGGTTGCTTTACAGGCCATCCATGCCGCGGGATTCACGGTTCCGCTGGTACTCACGCAACCCGACCGGCCAGCTGGTCGAGGTATGCAATTACACGCCTCGGCGGTCAAACAGTTTGCGTTGCAACACGGCATTCCAGTTGCACAGCCGACATCGTTAAAGCTAGACGGAAAATATCCTGAAATAGCACGGGAAGCACATGAATTGCTGCGCAATACACCGCATGACGTTATGGTGGTGGCGGCGTATGGGCTTATTCTGCCGCGTTCGGTGCTGGATATCCCTCGTCTCGGCTGCATCAATATTCATGGCTCGCTGCTACCACGCTGGCGCGGCGCAGCGCCCATCCATCGCGCCATCGAAAGTGGTGATGCACAAACCGGCATCACGATTATGCACATGGAAGAGGGACTGGACACCGGTCCAATGCTGCACATGCAGAGCGTTCCGATTGCCGCAGATGACACCACCGGCAGTCTGCATGACAAGCTGGCGCAACTCGGCGGTGAAATGATCACAGAGACTTTACGTCAGCTACAACAAGGCGCGATACCCGCGACGGTACAACCGGAGCAGGGCGTCACCTATGCCGCCAAAATCAGCAAAGAAGAAGCTGGCCTGGATTTCAATTTGTCCGCAGAACAACTCGCCAGAAAAATTCGTGCCTTCAATCCATTTCCGGGAGCACACGCCACGATCGCTGGCACAACCGTCAAATTCTGGCATGCGCAAGTTGTCGATATCACCTCAGGAAAACCGCCTGGCAGCATCATCAGCGCCAACGCACAGGAGGGAGTCCTTGTCGCCTGCGGTACTCATAGCCTGCGTCTGACAGAATTACAAAAGCCGGGAGGCAAACGACTGCCTGCCAGCGAATTCCTCAAGGGCTTTCCAATCGAGTCCAGTCAAAGTTTTTGCTAAAGGCTGTTACCTATGGTAACGATGAATATACTCCACATAAGTATATTCACCATCCCTAAATAAAATGTGCGGATCAAGGCATGTTTTACAACATACTCCCCTATTACGCCTCAATATCACTATTCAATAGTAGCGTTCACCGTACATGAAGCAATCAACGTACATGAATCCACTACCCTGATCATCGGTCAGCATTCCGCTCCCTCGCAACAAATCTCGCGTACCAAGTAGTTCTACTGTATTGTCTTTGCCAGTTGCCAAATATAGTATCGAAAAGCACAAAACAAGCTAAGGAAATTCTGCGCCGCCTGATATTTTTAGTTGTTAGCAGAATAATCTTAAAGATAAGAGCAACAAGAGACCGGGGACACTCATCACCCCCACAGACGCACAGCGATTAGCTTACTGCGTCCCTCTGCAACGCATGAGCGCGGAGTCTCTATGTCGCCATCGACGGTAATCAATACAAAACAATAAAAATCATTACAACGGCTAAATACAGTTAATTACAGCTGATTACAACTGATACCCAGACAGGAGACTTCATGAAACGTTTTGCCCTCAGCACGGTTGCCTTGCTCACCTTGAGCGCCTGCGACCTCAATGCCTACGCCAAAGATATCAAAATTGCTCACGTCTACGACAAGACCGGGCCGCTTGAAGCCTACGCCAAGCAAACCCAGATCGGTCTGATGATGGGTCTGGATTACGCCACCAAAGGCACCATGATGGTCAATGGCAACAAGATCCTTGTGATTGAAAAAGACAGCCAGGGCAAACCCGACATGGGCAAATCATTACTCGCGCAGGCTTATGGTGATGACAAAGTCGATCTGGCCATTGGCCCCACCTCATCAGGCGTCGCTCTGGCGATGCTGCCCGTTGCCGAGGAATATAAAAAACTCCTGATCGTGGAACCTGCCGTGGCCGACTCGATCACCGGTGACAAATGGAACCGCTATATTTTCCGCACTGGTCGCAACTCATCTCAGGATGCGATTTCCAACGCCGTCGCGCTCGACAAACCGGGCGTCGTGATTGCCACTCTGGCACAAGACTATGCTTTCGGCCGCGATGGCGTAAAAGCATTTAAGCAATCGCTGTCGGGCAAAGGCGCCAAACTGATCCATGAAGAATATCTGCCGACGTCCACCACCGATTTCACCGCCGGTGCGCAACGCCTGATCGACAAACTCAAAGACCAGCCAGGCCGCAAAGTCATTTTTGTACTGTGGGCAGGCGCAGGCAATCCATTCAAAATCGCCGATCTGGACCTGAAGCGCTACGGCATCGAGATCGCCACTGGCGGCAATATCCTGCCGGCGATGACAGCCTACAAACAATTCCCCGGTATGGAAGGCGCGACGTATTACTACTTCGGTATTCCCAAAAATCCGGTCAACGAATGGCTGGTAGCCAACCACTACAAGCAGTACAAAACACCACCTGATTTTTTTACAGCAGGCGGTATGACAGCAGGGATTGCCGTAGTCGAGACGCTGACCAGAGCAGGTAAAGATACCGGTACAGAAAATCTGATCAAGACGATGGAAGGTATGGAGTTTCAGACGCCAAAAGGCAAAATGATCTTCCGCAAAGAAGATCATCAGGCGCTGCAATCCATGTATCACTTCAAGATCAAAGTCGATCCCGCATTTGCCTGGGGTGTACCGGAACTGGTACGCGAACTGAAGATCGAAGAGATGGCGGTTCCGGTAAAAAACAAACGCTAATACAACCGTTAATACCAACGTTAATAAACACGTTAATAGTAACGTTAAAGCAACAGCGAACCGCGTAACCGTATCAGCGCTGACTGATGGGCCATCAATCAATATCAGCAGTCAGCGCATACGAACTACGTCTGTTTTCACCGGATACAGGCTTCAAATATGTATCAGTCAACGGCTGACTTACATACCTGCCTGAACGCTGCGGTATTCCATCAAAGGTCTCCATGAGCATTTCACTAGAAACCCGTGCGCTGACAGTCAATTTCGGCGGACATATCGCGGTTGATCGGGTGTCCTGTACATTTTCACCGGGCACACTGACGGCAATCGTCGGCCCTAATGGTGCAGGCAAAACCACTTATTTCAATCTGATCTCAGGTCAGTTACCGATCACCAGCGGTCAGGTTCTATTGCACGGCCAGGACATCAGTAATACCAATGCAGCTACGCGAGCTCAACATGGCTTGGGACGCGCCTTTCAATTAACGAATTTATTTCCTCGGTTAACGGTCATGGAAAACGTCAGGCTGGCGATACAGGCACGCGTGCAAAGCCGGGACAAGCGTGGCCTGCAACTGCTCTCAACCTGGTTCTCTCACGCAGACTGGATCAGTGAAGCAGACCAAATTTTAACCCGCATCGCACTGATCAGGCGGCGCGATATGCGTGCCGCTGAATTGCCGCATGGCGATCAGCGCAAGCTGGAAGTCGGCCTGCTACTCGCGATGCAGCCCAGCGTATTTATGTTCGACGAACCGACCGCAGGAATGAGCCACGACGAAGCCCCGGTAATACTCGACTTAATCGCGGACATACAGCAGCAACGGGACAAAACTATCCTCTTGGTAGAACATAAAATGGATGTAGTAGAACGGCTAGCAGACCGCATCATCGTCCTGAACCAAGGACAATTAGTCGCCGACGGCAAACCTGCCGAAGTCATGCAATCGACAGTGGTACAAGAGGCCTATCTCGGGGTTGCCGCAGAATCCGGTGAGGTCGCAGCATGAGCGATATTTTGTTGCAACTCAGCGGCGTGCACTCGCATATCGGTCCTTATCACATCCTGCAAGGTGTCGACTTATCCGTGCAGCGCGGACAGCTCACGATGCTATTGGGGCGCAACGGTGCAGGCAAGAGCACCACATTGCGCACGATCATGGGCTTGTGGCACGCCAGCGCTGGCAGCATCACGCTGGATCAGACGGCAATCACTCACATGAGCACAGCGGACATCGCGGTACAGGGCATCGCCTATGTGCCAGAGAACATGGGCATCTTCAGTGATCTCAGCGTACGAGAAAACATGTTACTGGCAGCACGGTCGGGATCAATCGATCAACGACGCCTGGACTGGATTTTTTCATTGTTCCCGGCAATTCAGCAATTCTGGCAAAAACCGGCAGGCAAGCTCTCCGGTGGTCAAAAACAAATGGTCGCCATCAGCCGCGCCATCATCGAAAAACGCCGTCTCTACATGTTCGACGAACCATCAAAAGGGCTGGCTCCTGTTATGGTCAATAGCATGATCAGCGCTTTACGTGAACTGAAAAAAGAAGGCGCAAGCATTTTACTGGTCGAACAAAATCTCGCGGTAGCACAAGCACTCGGCGATCAGGTTGCGGTCATGGATTCCGGCAAAATCCTGCATCACGGTAGCATGCAGGCGCTGACCGACAATCTGGAACTGCAACAGCAATTACTGGGCTTGAACCTGGGATCTGCAGCGGGAGCACACGCATGAACCTGATGAACAAAAATTTGCCCAAATTACTAATCCCCGCCGTCATGCTCTGCTCGCTAGTCTTACTTCCCAGTCTGCCGACCTGGATCACCTTGACTGTCGCCGGTCTGGCGATGGGCATGATGATTTTTATCATGGCAAGCGGTTTGACGCTGGTATTTGGTCTGATGGATGTCATGAACTTTGGGCATGGCGTATTTATCGCGATCGGCGCCTTCGTTGCTACTAGCGTGATGTTGCCGCTGGCGGGCTGGATGCAGGCCGATAATGTAGCGCTCAACTTGCTGGCAATTGGCATGGCAATGGCTGCCGCAGCAATCGTTGCAGGCTTGCTCGGCTGGGGTTTTGAGCGTGTGATTATCCGCCCTGTGTATGGCATGCATCTGACACAGATCCTGATCACAACCGGCGGCCTGATCATTGCGGAACAATTGATTCATGTGATCTGGGGGCCGGAGCAAATCCCGCTGACACGTCCAGCGAGCTTACGTGGCTCTTGGATTTTTGGCGATGTCGCGATTGAAAAATTTCGCGTGATCGCCGTTGTACTTGGCCTGCTGATCTTTATTGCCATGTGGCTGATACTCAACCGTACCAAACTCGGTTTACTGGTACGCGCCGGTGTAGAAAATCCAGAGATGGTCGAGACGCTGGGCTACAAAATACGCCGCCTGTTTGTCGGTGTGTTTGTCGCCGGTTCGGCACTGGCAGGTGTCGGCGGCGTACTGTGGGGCCTGTATCAGGAAACAGTCACCGCCACAATGGGGGCGCAGCTCATGGTCTTAATCTTTATCGTGATCATTATTGGTGGCCTGGGCTCGGTTGGCGGCTGCTTTGCGGGTGCCTTGCTGGTCGGATTGCTGGCAAACTATGTCGGTTTCCTCGCACCTAAGGTGGCCTTGGGTGCAAATATCTTGCTAATGGTCTTGATCTTATTGTGGCGCCCTCAAGGCCTTTTTCCGGTGGCATCACGATGAAATTGATTACCTCTACTCTTCTGTCCGGCGACACGCCGCGAAGCCGCGTGCTAGCGATCCTGATGCTGGCGTTGTTATTCGGATTATTGCTGACACCGGCGATTTTTCCGGGTACCAGAGCACTGAATGTCGCGGCTAAAATTTGCGTCTTTATTGTGCTCGCAAGCAGCTACGATCTCTTGCTTGGCTATACCGGGATTGTCTCGTTTGCACATACGATGTTTTTTGGTATCGGTGTGTACGGTGTCGGGATTGCCATGTCGCGCTTCGAGGTCAGCTGGTTGGTGTTATTTGCGGGAGCTGCCAGCGCCTTAATGCTGACGCTGCTACTGGCACTGCTGCTAGGCATGTTATCGCTACGTGTGAGAACGATTTTTTTCGCCATGATGTCACTGGCACTGGCAAATTTCTTTGCGATTCTGGCCTCGCAGTTTTCGGATTTTACTGGTGGTGAAGATGGCTTGAATTTTAAATTACCCGAGCTGCTGTCACCAGCAACTCAGTTGCTTGAAAATCCGGTATTCGGTGTTGATTGGACGGGTAAAACACTGAGCTATTACCTAGTCTATTTTTGTGCGCTGCTCCTGTTTTTATTTTGCCTGCGCATCGTGAACTCTCCGTTTGGCCGGGTATTGCAGGCGGTACGTGAAAACGACTTCCGGGTTGCAGCGATCGGATTTAATCCGGTCAAATATCGTACTATCGGTAATTGTTTATCCGCGTTGCTAGCCTGCTGCGCGGGTATTTTATATGCGATCTGGTTACGTTATGCCGGTCCGGATACCGCACTCAGTTTTGACATCATGATCGATATTCTCCTGATGGTCGTCATCGGCGGCATGGGATCGATGTATGGCGCGGCACTGGGTGCTGCCATTTTAGTCATCTCGCAAAATTATCTGCAAGACGATATGAAACTCCTGCACGGGAGTCTGGAGAGCGTGCCTTTCATTGCGAATTTTTTTCATCCTGATCGCTGGTTATTGTGGCTGGGCGTATTGTTTGTCTTATCAGTGTATTACCTGCCTCTGGGCATTGTGGGCAAGCTCAGAAAATCCTGATTTTTTTACCGTTTTTTTGGCCGTTTTTTTGTTGCTATGTACGCCTGCATTCAACTGGCGTTAATCCTTATTAAATTCCTATCTCATGACACCGATATCACGCTACCTCAGTTGTTGCGATCGCGAGCTGCACTTGATGGAATGGGGTTCAGCGGACAAACCTGCCGTGATCTTATGGCACGGACTGGCAAGAACCAGCCGCGATTTTGATGATCTGGCCATGGTGCTCGCCGACGAGTATTACGTCATCGCTCCGGATGCGATCGGCCACGGCTTATCCCAATGGAGCCCTCTGCCGGCACAGGAATATTGCCTCGATTTTTACGCGCGGCTAGCAAACGACTTAGCAGACCAACTCAACATCCAGACCATCCGCTGGGTCGGTACCTCGATGGGAGGGGCGATCGGTACAGTCGCTGCGGCTGATTTATTAAAAAATCGTATCACTCATCTGGTATTGAATGACAATGGTCCACAATTAGCCGACGCGGCCATCCAGCGTATCCGCAGTTATGCGGGCTCCCCTGCAAGCTTTTCAAGCGTTACTGAATTTGAACAGTATTTGCGCCAGATTTATGTACCCTATGGCTGGCTAAGCGATGTGCAATGGCGACGCATGGCAGAGAGCTCGGTACGCCGTTTGCCTGACGGGCGGATTACGCCGCACTACGATCCGCAGATGGTCATGCAATTTACTGAACACGATAACGATTATCTGCGCTGGGACGAATACGACAGCCTCAGTTGTAAAACTCTGGTGCTGCGCGGCGAGCATTCCGATTTATTGCTGGAAGAGGTCGCACAAGCCATGACGAAGCGTGGTCCTAAAGCACAATTAATTACGGTGGCAGGCTGCGGCCATGCACCGGCTTTGAATGTCCCTGAGCAAATCGAGATTGTCCGAAATTTTCTGAAATAACAGAAAATAATCCGATCAAAAAAATGCTCATCCCTCAGAGTTGTGGGGTGGCGATCTGTTGCTAGCCACATTACCAAATAAGTCCTGCTGTGCGGCACGGCTAATTGCCAGCACAGCGGGGTGCGTCAGCTTTCTCTGAACCGAGATCGCATAAAACTGTTCTTCAATGTCATCCGTCTGTCCAACTTGGATCAGGTCATACTGGCGCATCACCATATCGGCAATCGCTGAAGGCGCAGCAAAAAATCCCGCTCCCGCCTGACCAAAAGCACTCATCAAGGCGCTATCGTCAAACTCACCCGCAATTCTCGGGTGCAATTGCTGCGCGTCCAGCCAATGTAAGAGCTTGGAGCGTAAGGCAGCGTCCTCACCAGGCAAGAGCAGAGGTGCCGCTTCCAGACAAGCAGGAAAAGCGACTGGATATTGCTGCCGTAAGGCGGCCGTGGCAAAAAAACTGATGCCGCACTGACCGAGCAAATGATTAAAACCGCGCACGTTCACTGTGGGCGGCATTGGACTATCAGACATGACAACGTCGATCTTGTGCATAGCCAGGTCTGCAAGCAATGATTCGAGCTTTCCTTCGCGGCAATTGATACGCAAGGTTTGCGGCAGCTTGAGCGCCGGCTCTAACAAACGATAAGCCAGCGCTTTTGGTAAAGCATCTGATACGCCAACCCGCAATTGCACCGTGCGCTCGGTTGGCCGGTGATGTAGAACTTCTTCAAGTTCCTGTCCCAGCGAAAAAATTTCTTCGGCATAACCCAGAACCAGACGACCGGCTTCGGTCAGCTCCAGATTGCGACCATGTTTTTTAAACAGCTGTTCGCCCTGAACTTCTTCAAACAAACTAATCTGGCCGCTGATTGTTTGCGGCGTCAGATGTAACTGCTCGCTGGCCCGCGCAATGCTGCCGGCTTTGGCGACAGTCCAGAAATAATGGAGATGTTTGTAATTAAGATTACTCATCAGAAAGGAAGTAGCTGGTAGCTATTTAGGGTAAAAATTTACCAACACAGCAAACACATCGAATAAATCGAACAATTTATCAATTATATTCGACTTTTATTGTAGATTAATGCGAACTACACTGTTGCTACCTTCTGTTGGGAAGGTGAAGGTCTGATCGCTCTCTTTCAGATCATCAACATTTCAGGAGAAAAGCATGAAAATTCTAGATCGTTCCGCCTTGCGCAATGCGCAGACTGTCGATTACATCGACTCCAGCGCCGGTGCTGGCAATAAAGTATTGCGCAATACCTATATGTTATTGTCGATGACGCTGTTATTCAGCGCCCTGACCGCGGCGGCAAGTGTTGCCTTTGCGCTGCCGGGCCCAGGCATCATCATCACACTGGTCGGTTATTTTGGCTTGCTGTTTCTGACAACAAAATTCCGCAACAGCGGTCTCGGTCTGTTGTTCGTGTTTGCGCTGACTGGTTTCATGGGACTGACCATCGGGCCAGTCATCAGCCGCTATCTAGGTATGCCAGGCGGTAGCACAATCGTCATGGGGGCAATGGGCTTGACTGGTTTGATCTTCCTAGGCTTGTCGGCGTATGTCTTGGTCAGCAAACGGGATTTCAGCTTTATGGGCGGCTTCCTAATGATCGGCATGCTGGTTGCTTTTGTCGCTAGTCTGGGTGCGATTTTCTTTCAGATTCCGGCACTCTCACTGACGATTTCGGCGGTGATGGTGTTGCTGATGTCCGGTATGATTTTGTTTGAAACCAGCAATATCATCCGTGGTGGAGAAACCAACTACATCATGGCAACCGTGAGTCTGTACATCACGATCTTTAACTTGTTCATGAGCCTGTTGCAATTACTGGGCTTCATCAACGAAGAATAAATCTAACTAATTCATCGGTCGCTCAATTCCGCACCACTGCAACATCCGGTGCGGAATTGCCATTGAATAGCAAAACAAGTCAAAGCGACACAACCACATAAATTTTCTTGCCGATAGAAGAACGCCCAAAGCAATCCGGCAAGCTGATTACTGTGGATAGCTCTTTCGAATTTGATCTCAGGTTTTTATAAAAATAATAGGATTTACTATGTTACACAGCGTTGCCCAGCCCTGGATGTGGGGCGTATTTATTGCGTTTGTCCTTGGCATGCTTGCACTCGACGTGTTTGCCCTGGGCGGTTCACGCTCACATAAAGTCAGCATCAAAGAAGCCGCAATCTGGTCCTTGGTCTGGGTTAGTCTGGCCTTGCTGTTCGACTTGGGCCTCTGGATGTATCTGAGTGACACCGTAGGCCGCACCATCGCCGATGCCAAAGCGATGGAATTCCTAGCAGGCTATGTGATCGAAAAATCGCTGTCGGTCGACAATGTATTTGTCTTTTTAATGATCTTCGGTCACTTCGCGGTACCGTTGCAGTACCAGCGTAAAGTCTTACTCTACGGCGTGCTCGGCGCCATCATCTTGCGTATTGCGATGATATTGGCAGGCACCTGGGTAGTGACGCAATTTGCCTGGGTTTTATACCTGTTCGGAATTTTTCTGCTGATCACTGGCTTTCGTATGTTGGTTGCTGTCGACAAGGAACCCAATCTCGATGCGAATCCGATATTACGCTTTGCAAAAAAATGGCTGCCCTTTAGCAAAGAATTACACGGTGAAAAATTTAGCTTCATTGAACAAGGCAAACGCGTCTACACGCCACTGTTATTGGTATTAATCCTCATCGAAATTTCCGACGTCATCTTTGCAGTAGATTCGATTCCGGCGATTTTTGCAGTGACAACCGATCCGTTTATTGTATTTACCTCCAACATCTTTGCCATCATGGGCTTGCGCGCGCTGTACTTCCTGTTGGCTGACATGGCAAACCGGTTTCATTTACTCAAATTCGGCCTCGCCTTTGTCCTGATGTTCGTCGGCATCAAGATGCTCATCGTCAAATGGATGCACATCCCGACCGCCATTTCACTGACCGTCATTGCCAGCATTCTGATTAGCTCCATCGTTGCCAGCCTGATTGCAACACGTAAAAAGAAATAAGTTTTACCCGGCAGTTCCCTTTTGGGCATGTTATCGATGTTGATGACATGCCCTTTTTTATTGGTTTTTCGATATTTATTTAATATAATGAAACCGAGCCGTAGCGGTGAATATCTCTACAAAAATTATCCGCCGGACATGATCATCGCCTCAGACCGGATGACGTCAGCTACCCGGCGCGGCGGAAACGGGTGGCTAACTGGTATAATCCACGCTCAATAGCGCCGATTTGAGATTCAGATTGCGGGCGCGTAATAAGTGCTGCTAAAAGGACGTCGCCCGATCCGCCAGCATGCATGAGCCGATCGGGTTTTTCGTTTTTGCGAGTAATCATCATGACCAAGACCCCTGCCGTTTCCGCCACCGAAACCCGTCTCCGCGAGCTGTTGCAAGAACGCATCCTGATTCTCGATGGCGCGATGGGCACCATGATCCAGCGCTATAAGCTGACTGAAGAAGATTATCGCGGTGAGCGCTTCAAAGACTTCACAGGTCCAGAGGGTGTGCGTGAACTTTTCGTCAAAGGTAATAACGAATTACTGTCCCTGACGCAGCCGCATGTGATTCAAGAAATCCACGAGCAATATCTGGCCGCTGGTGCCGATCTGATCGAAACAAACACCTTCGGTGCTACCACTGTTGCGCAGGATGATTACCACATGGCGCATCTGGCGTATGAGATGAATGTCGCGTCCGCCAGAATTGCCCGTGCTGCTTGTGATAAATACTCAAGCGCTGATAAACCGCGCTATGTCGCAGGCGCACTCGGCCCTACGCCAAAGACAGCATCGATTTCCCCTGACGTAAATGATCCTGCTGCACGTAATGTGACTTTTGACCAGCTGGTCGCCGCTTATCACGAGCAAGTACGCGGGCTGGTCGAGGGCGGCGCTGACGTGCTGCTGGTTGAAACGATTTTTGATACGCTCAATTGCAAAGCTGCGCTGTTCGCGATTGATCAGTATTTTGAAGAAACCCAGACCCGCTTACCGATCATGATTTCCGGCACGGTGACGGACGCGTCCGGACGTATCCTGTCCGGTCAGACGGTACCAGCTTTCTGGAACTCTGTTCGTCATGCCAAGCCACTGACCATCGGCCTCAACTGTGCTCTCGGTGCTGCGTTAATGCGTCCGTATGCGGAAGAACTATCCAAGATTGCGGATACCTTCGTCTGTATTTATCCGAATGCCGGTTTGCCGAATCCGATGAGCGATACCGGCTTTGATGAATTACCGGCAGATACTTCGGCACTCCTCAAAGAATTTGCCGAAGCGGGTTTTATCAATATTGCCGGTGGCTGTTGTGGCACCACGCCACCGCACATCAAGGCGATTGCGGACATCCTGCAAACCCAAGCACCACGCGCGATTCCATTGGTAGCACCGGCAATGCGCTTGTCTGGACTGGAACCATTTACGATTGACGACGATTCCTTATTCGTGAACGTCGGCGAGCGTACCAACGTCACCGGTTCCAAAGCCTTTGCCCGCCTGATCCTGAATGAACAATACGACGAAGCTCTAGCAGTAGCACGTCAACAGGTAGAAAACGGTGCCCAGGTCATCGACATCAATATGGATGAAGCGATGCTGGATTCACTGGCAGCAATGACACGCTTCCTGAACCTGATCGCGTCTGAACCTGATATTGCCCGCGTGCCTATCATGATTGACTCCTCCAAGTGGAGTGTCATTGAAGCTGGCCTGAAATGCGTACAAGGCAAGGCCATCGTCAACTCGATTTCGATGAAAGAAGGTGAAGAACAGTTCCTACATCAGGCAAGACTGTGTAAACGCTATGGCGCTGCCGTGATCGTCATGGCATTCGATGAAAAAGGTCAGGCCGATACGTACGAACGTAAAATCGAAATCTGCAAACGTGCCTATGATTTATTAGTGAACGAATGCGCGTTCGATCCTTATGACATCATCTTCGACCCGAATATTTTTGCGGTCGCCACTGGTATCGAAGAACACAATAATTACGCGGTCGACTTTATTGAAGCGACACGCTGGATCCATCAAAACCTGCCAGGCGCAAAAATCAGCGGTGGTGTATCGAACGTGAGTTTCTCCTTCCGCGGCAACGATCCCGCACGTGAAGCGATTCATACGGTATTTCTTTACCACGCGATTCAGGCTGGCATGACCATGGGTATCGTCAACGCCGGTATGGTCGGCGTGTACAGCGAACTCGATGCTGAATTGCGTGAACGTGTGGAAGACGTTGTTCTCAATCGCCGAGAAGACGCGACCGAGCGCATGATCGAATTCGCAGCGACACTCAAAGCCGGTGGCAAGCGTGAAGAAGCTACGCTGGAATGGCGTAATGAATCGGTAGAAAAACGCCTCTCGCATGCGATGGTACACGGCATCACCAACTGGATTGTCGAAGATACCGAAGAAGCACGCCTGAATGTATTGAATAGCGGCGGTCGCCCTATCCATGTGATCGAAGGCCCGCTGATGGCAGGGATGAATATCGTCGGCGACCTTTTTGGTCAGGGCAAAATGTTCTTGCCGCAGGTCGTCAAATCCGCCCGCGTCATGAAGCAAGCCGTTGCGCATCTGGTGCCGTTTATAGAAGAAGAAAAACGTCTCAGTGGCGACAACAAACCCAAAGGTAAAATCGTCATCGCCACCGTCAAAGGCGATGTGCATGACATTGGCAAAAACATCGTCACCGTAGTTTTGCAATGTAATAATTTCGAAGTCGTCAACATGGGCGTGATGGTGCCCTGCTCTGAAATTTTAGCCAAAGCCAAAGCCGAGAATGCCGACATAATCGGTCTCTCTGGCCTGATCACACCGTCGCTCGAAGAGATGGCCTATGTCGCCAAAGAGATGCAGCGTGACCCGCATTTCCGTATGCTAAAAATCCCGCTCCTGATCGGCGGCGCAACCACCAGCCGCGCGCATACCGCTGTCAAGATCGCACCGAATTACGAAGGGCCAGTCGTCTATGTTGCCGATGCCTCACGCTCGGTATCGGTCGCCCAATCACTGCTGACACCAGAAAGCCGCGAACAGTACATCGACGAACTTGCGACCGACTACGACCGCATCCGTACCCAGCACGCCAATAAAAAAGCCGTGCCTATGGTCACACTGGCTCAAGCACGCGCCAACAAAATGCGCGTCGACTTCAGCGAAAAAAATACGCCAGTCAAACCCAAGTTCATCGGCCGTCGCCTTTTTAAAAACGTCGATCTGGCAACCATCGCCCAGTACATCGACTGGGGTCCGTTCTTCCAGACCTGGGATCTGGCTGGACCTTTCCCCGCGATTTTGACTGATGAAGTCGTAGGCGAAGCAGCGAGCAAAGTATTTGAAGAAGGTCAGGCGATGCTGAAAAAAATCATCGAAGGCCGCTGGCTGACCGCGAACGGCGTGGTGTCTCTGCTACCGGCGAATACTGTCAACGATGACGACATCGAAATCTACACCGACGATACCCGCAGTGAAGTCGCACTCACCTACTACGGCACACGTCAGCAAACCGAGAAACCTGTCATCGACGGCGTGCAAAGACCAAACCAATGTCTGAGCGACTTCATCGCACCGAAAGACAGCGGCATCGCTGATTACATCGGTATGTTCGCCGTTACCGCTGGCCTAGGAATAGAGAAGCACGAAAAACGCTTCGAAGATGCGCACGATGACTATAGCAGCATCATGCTCAAATCCCTCGCCGACCGGCTCGCAGAAGCATTCGCCGAATACCTGCACGAACGTATCCGCAAAGATCTATGGGGCTATGCCGCAGACGAAGCACTCAGCAACGAAGACCTGATCAAAGAATCCTACAAAGGCATACGTCCGGCACCAGGCTATCCGGCATGCCCGGAACACACGGTAAAAACCGAGATGTTCAGACAAATGCAATGCGAAGAAATCGACATGTCCATCACCGAATCATGGGCAATGATCCCAGGCGCGGCAGTGTCAGGTTTTTATTTCGCACATCCTGAATCCAAGTATTTCAGCGTCGGGAAAATCGCGGATGATCAGGTGTTGGATATGGCGATACGGCGTGGGGTGGCTAAAGATGAGGTTGAGCGGTGGTTGGCGCCGAATTTGTGATTTATTTTGACATTTAGTTCCATGGAACAGAAACGGTGTTCTCCAAATAAATAAAGGACCCGGATATTTTTCTTCGTTAATGACGTAATAAAAATCTGGGTATGAAAATGATTGACACACAAAACCTTGCAACTGCAATTCAAGTTGCGCTGTCAGGCGCAACTGAGAGGCAAAGGGCTGATATAGAGCTTCTTTACGAAAAAAATGAAGGCTTCGATATAACCCTAGACAATCGCAGTGCTCCTGCTGCAGAGACACTTCGTTCGGCTCAAGTGATAGGGACGAAAATAAAAACACACTTGGGTTTAGACGAAAAATACGGTATGAATGTCGTAGGACAATGTGATTACAAAAAACTGAAATGGAGAATGAATTCGCGATTTCGTAAGGCTTTGGATTACCTTAATGGAAATGAATTTAACGAGAATAATGAAGATGTATCTCAGACTTTCGAGGTTGCTTTTCAAAACAAAGTTGCTAAAGCCATATTAGAAGATCAAAAATCTCGACTGATTCGAATTGCCTCCGCGGTCAGAATTCCAGAGAGAGTCGAAGTCTCGACGTTTGCATTTAGAAGAAATCCTGACATCGTTGCAGAAACTCTTTTTCGATCAGCAGGAATTTGTGAAGATTGCAAAAAACCGGCTCCATTTTTTCGAAAGACCGATGGTTTACCTTACCTTGAAGTTCATCATAAGCAACCGCTTGCTCAAGGTGGTGAAGACACTCTAGAGAACACAATTGCGGTTTGTCCAAATTGTCATCGTAAAGCACATTTTGGTTGAATATTTCTATTTCAATATTTAGCAAGCGTAGCGTGCGTATTCATAGTTTTGTAGATACTGTCTTGCAGATCAAGCGAATTCTGGATTAAAAGGGGTTTTAGACTTAAGGATCGTAAAAGCCAAAGAAAGTAATTTTCGCATACAAGCAACGATAGCGAGCATCTTAGGTTTTCCTGC
>NZ_JBMPPN010000033.1:0-26913 GCF_049340165.1 Undibacterium sp. Xuan67W | reverse complement strand
TCGGCCTGCTTGAGGATGGCGATGATCTGACTGTCGGTGTAACGGGAAGGCTTCATGCAGAACTTTCAAAAATCATATTTAGAAAATTCTACTCATTTCAACGCTTGTTTGCAGGGGGGATTACCATTCCATACTGAGAATAGACAAGCCTATTGCGATCAGTTCCGTGTTTTATGCCATCCAGCTGATTGCTGGATAACTAAATTCAGCCAAGTTTATGCCTGATCAGACCTCGATTTATCAGACAAACGCGGTAACATTCTAGCCAATACCTTATCTTTTAAAACGACATGATGCAAAATCGCAGCAAGGGCATGTAAGCCAGCGACCGCAAGCAAGATGTTCGCGATCAAGCCATGTAACTCTACTGCGTCATGGCGCAGTGATTTATCGGTGACATCAAGTGCGGGAACAGTAAATAAGTTAAATATATTGTCGCCTCTCAGCCATACACAAGCAGCGCCGATAAGCACAATCGCAACGAGCAAAAGATAGAGGAAGTGGTGCACACTAATCGCTGCACGTCCCATTAGCCCAGTATCAGCTGCAGGCAATTTAACTCCGGCACCAAACCGCCAGGATAGACGCACAGCCAGTATCACGGCCAGTAAAACTCCAAAAGAGATATGCAGACTGCGCACGGTAATACGTGGCGTCCCTTTAGGAAAAAAATCTATGCACTGTCCTACTATCCACAGACCGATTACCAGTGCCGCACTGATCCAATGCAATCGTATTGTTTTTTTGTCGTAAACCTGGTTCATTATTGTGTCCCTCATGTGATTACTTCATATACGCTACTCTTTCGCAGCGGCACAGTTCTACCGTCTCTATCTGACATCGACTCTTCTGAATCGACTATCGCAAAATCGCAATAAGCCAGTGTATCCTGCAACTATGTAATTTTCCTTAAGTTAGCTTAAGGATTAAGAGATAATTTAATGAACTCCTCATCAATTTATTCAGGAAATACATGGAAACTAAAAAAGGACATTGCCATTGCGGTGCCGTGGAATTTGAAGTTGACCTGGCGAATGGACTGGAAAATCTGCGACGTTGTAATTGCTCATTATGCCGTCGTAAAGGATCCATTATCGCCAGCGTCCCCATCGAAAGTTTGCGCATTATCAAAGGTGCAGAGATGCTGACGCTGTATCAATGGAATACTAATACGGCAAAGCACTATTTTTGTAAGGTTTGCGGTATCTATACGCATCACCAACGACGCAGTAATCCCACGCAATTTGGTTTTAATGTGGCGTGCATTGAGGGAGTCGATCCTTTTCAGTTCACCGATATTGCGGTTGGAGATGGCGCATCTCAGACTTTGCTGTGACAGTATTTTTATAGGATTAACATTCAGATGAGCCCAAATTTAACACCGGAAGCCATTGTTCAACAGCAGCTTGATGCATATAACGCCTGCGATCTTGAAGCATGGCTGGCGACCTACGCCGACGACGCGCAGCAGTTCGAACATCCTGGTAAATTAGTCGCCAGCGGCAAGGCCGAAATTCGTGAGCGCAGCAGAATGCGCTTTCAGGAACCCAATCTGCATGCTCGTCTGATTCAGCGCAGTGTGATGGAGAATATGGTGATCGATCATGAAGAAGTTACCCGCACCTTTCCTGAAGGTACGGGCACCATCCGATTAGTTGCGATTTATCATATCGAGAACGGAAAAATCCAGTCAGGTTCGTTTTTATTTGGCACTAAGACCTTAGATTAAAGCTGATTTTTTCTTTTCTGAAACAAGAAAAAATTATCCTGGCAAAGGTCGTTGAATAAAAAAGCGGACTGAATATAAATATCCAGTCCGCTTTTTTTATCGCGTTAAGGCTAATACCATTGACACTCATAGCATTACCGCTTAAATCTCACTTAAATTTTCAGCTCCAGCATCGCACGTACCGCAACCGTCGTTGGCGTCGTTGTAGTCTGCCTCAGGGAGCCGGTTGCATCCGTATAGGTCGATGCAGAGATATTATCCTGATGCAGCGTGTTCGCTAAAGAAACGCGTAGATTTGTCTTCGGGTCGAACTTCCATAAACCATAAATATCTAACTGACGTTTTGGTACCGAATACGCAGTCTTGTTTGCTGACAAGGTCACTGGACCGCCGTCCTGAAAACTCATGTTGCCGCCGAACGTCAGCGGAATTTTGTCGAGTTTGTAATCAAGGCCAAGATTAGCACTGATAGGTGTTTGTGAATCCAGGCGGTTATTCGGTCCGGGTACGGTTTCCAGATTCGACCAGTTGAATGAGGCGTTCGCACGGAAATCAATCGCTGGTGCGTCATTCATGACTGAACGCAGCGGGAACTTCGCTTCCATCTCAATACCGCGTGTCGTTGCCTGTCCTGCATTGACTGGCATATTAGTCCAACTCCCATTGATTTGAGACAGCTTAGTGAGCGTGATGTCGTCAATCCGGCGCACGAAGGTGCTAATACTCATCATGCCGCCATCAGTCAGATAATGTTCAAATGCTGCATCCAGACCCCATGCCAACTCCGGCTTAAGGTTTGGATTACCCATACTGTCTGGACTAGTTTGGCTATTATTATTACTAGAAATAAAACGCCTCGGAATCAGGCTACTTGTATCTGGCGCTTTATAGGTGCGAGTCAACCCAAGACGTACCTGATCATTTTTACTATTTGGCAGCTTCCACAAAGTTTGCAAAATAGGGCTCCAGACACTCGAGCGGTTATTCACACTATCATAGGTGTTACCCTGACTACGGGTATTCAGTCCCTCCCACCGCATGCCAGCGTAGACGGACCAACGCTTCGTCACATTCCATTCATCTTGCACAAATAAAGCCATACGAGTAACTGTCGCATCAAAATTTTCATTCAGATTGATTGGCGGTACACAATATTTGCTATTGGGATCGGCAGGATCAGAACAACTATTGATCGCAACGACATCGTTCTGCCTACGGCTTTCATTTCGCTTGCTGTAGGCGCCATCCCAGCCCACAACGAGTGCATGATCTTCAATAAAAGGCGCAGTGTACTTTCCTCCCCAAGTCAAACCTTTGTCACTAGCATTTGAGCTATTTGTTCGATCAAGTAACTTTGTATTATTGACCTCATAACCTTGAGTATTCACATCCGAACTACGACGATTGTAGTTAGCACCTAGTTTGAGGTCTAGTTTGGCGCTGTCAGCGAGCTTGTGAATCCAGTTAAGATTGGTACGAATCGTAGCAAATTCGGAATTGATTTGCGTCAAATCATCCACAAAAGTCGGTAAATAAGTCAGTAGTGGTGCCGAAGCATGATCATTGCTATGACCAGAAAAACGATTCGCGTTGACGAAACTTTGAGTAGTAATGGTGTCGCCATTATCTAAAGTCAGATTAATGCGTGGCGAAAAACCGATACCATTGAATGTACCCCAATTCAGAAAATCCGTACGGCGTACGTATACCGTCTTACCAGTACTAACTTCATCCATCCAGGACGGGCGCTCATATTGGCCGTGGTTGATCGAGCCGGAAATTGAATAAGAAATTTTGCCGGATTTATCGGATATTTGATAATTGAGGTTTTCGCCGAATTTACCGCCATCCTCCTGTGCGCCGATTTTAAGTTCTCGTTGTGCGGTCTGTACTGTTCGTTTCAATACAATGTTGATCGCGCCGGCGATGGCCTGCGTACTAAATTCCGCTGTCGCGGCACGGATGACTTCGATGCGTTCAATCAGATCTGGTGAAATAGAATCCAAAGAAAACCCCGGCGGGCTAGGTTCGCCGTTCAACAGAATCTGCGTATAACCAGAACCCAGGCCGCGCATACGGATATCACCACCGCGTCCTTGTACGCCGCCAATCGTCACACCTGGCAGGCGCTTTAATACGTCGGCGACGGTGGAGTCGCCATAACGCACGATATCTTCTTGTGTAACCACAATCTTGGTCGCGGTATCCTGACGACGTTCGTCATAGCCTTTAGCCCCGCTGATTTCTACTTTTTGTAGCTTTTCACCCGCTGCTGCTGGCACTGCTGGAGCAGCCGGAGCGGCCTGAGGTTTAGCTGGGACGGGCTTAGGTGGTGCAGGAGGAGTTTTATCAACGTCAGCAGGAACAGCCTGTTGTGCGTAGCTGATCGGGCTGTAGGCCAAAAATACGGCTAAGGGCAAAATGGCACGACGAAACGAGAACGGATTTGAGGGCATGAGATCACTAAGGTGAATAGATAATGGGTTACTAATCAGGTCGCCGCTTGGACAAGATAGCTACGATACAAGTTCCCATTATCTCATTAAGCCTGATTCGGCTTATTTCATCCCCTCTCAAAGTGTTTCATACTGTTTCAACCTGGTTCAGCTTTTTTGTGGCTTTTTTGTCCCGCTAATTTGATGAATCAACCACTCTTGCTCCAAGTTTCTGCTCCCTCTCCTCTTAGAGAGCCTGCAAAGCAGCCAGCAGAGGCTCACAAGCATCGGCAACACGGTCGATACTGTATTCACGCAGTGCTGCCAGATCGACTTTGACCTCACTGCGCAAACCTGCCCAGGCCAGTAAGGCGGCGCAAGCCTCCGGATGATCGAATAAGCCGTGCAGATAGGAGCCAAGAATCAGATCATCTGGCGAGCGACTTCCTTCCAGCTCCTTGCTATCGTTATCAAGTTCAAAAACGGCTTGCGTCTCATTACTTGCGTAAGTGATACCCATATGAATTTCGTAGCCGCTGACCTTGGCTGCCGCACCATCGTTGCCGAACAGGCAGCGCCCCGTTACCTGTTGCAGGCGTTTATCTTGTGTCAGCTCGGTAGTGATATCCAATAAACCAAGCCCGGCTGAATCGCCCGGTGCACCTTCGACTCCGTGAGGATCGCTGACGACATGTCCCAGCATCTGATAGCCACCACAAATGCCGATAATCTTGCCGCCGTAGCGCAGGTGTTTTTCTAGGACTGGCTGCCAGCCTTGTTCTATTAAAAACGCCAGATCAGCGCGGGTATTTTTGCTGCCAGGCAGAATAATCAGATCAGCCGGAGGAATCGCCCTGCCGGGCCCAATGAATTGCAAATCGACCTCAGGGTGGGCACGCAGAGCATCAAAATCGGTGTGGTTAGAAATACGGGGAATCGCCGGAACAATAATGCGGAATTTACCCTGGCCGGATTGACTCGATTGGATCGCGTCTTCAGCATCCAGCATCAGGCCATGCAGATATGGCAAAACAGCGAGCACGGGCTTGCCAGTTTTTTCTTCCAGCCAGCGGAGACCCGGTTCCAGCAGGCTAATGTCACCACGAAAACGATTGATGACAAAGCCAACGATACGGTTTTGCTCTGACTCTGATAAACAGGCCAGCGTACCGAGAAAGTGGGCAAACACACCGCCGCGATCAATATCGGCTACCAGAATCACAGGGCAATCGACTGCCTCGGCAAATCCCATATTCGCAATATCCCGCTCACGCAGATTCACTTCTGCCGGGCTGCCTGCCCCTTCAACAATGATGCTCTCGTATTGCTGCTGCAAGCGAGTATACGATTCCAGTACGGCTTGCATGGCAACGGTTTTATATTGATCGTAATCACGCGCATTCATATCGGCACGCACTTTGCCATGGATGATGATCTGTGCGCCGGTGTCCGACGAAGGTTTCAACAAGACCGGATTCATGTCGGTGTGTGCAGGCAAACCCGCAGCGACCGCCTGCAAGGCCTGAGCGCGTCCGATCTCGCCACCGTCTATCGTCACGGCACTATTCAGCGCCATGTTTTGCGGCTTCATCGGCACGACTGCCACGCCTTGTCTTTTGAGCAGGCGGCATATTGCAGCAACCACGGTGCTTTTACCCGCATCCGAGGTCGTGCCCTGCACCATTAAGGTCGTGATTTTCATGAGATTAGCTTAATAAAATAAGATACTGGTAGCAGTATTAATAGAATCCCTCCTACTAATATGCGGAATAAGGGCATTTTTTAAAAAAATAGGGGGAGTATATTAATTTCTCCACGCAACACCGGATATAGATATCCACGTCAAACAATACTGTTCTGCGTTTTGTACTCAGCAATAGCAAGTGTTGATAATGCTGCACTCTACGGATCAAGACACTACTGATGACGACAAACCGTCTGTGTATTTGCTTTGCCACATCCCAATCAATTGATGTAGCTGGGGCAAACCATGCAGAATCGCAGACGGCCCCGGCGATAGAATATCTGCTGATTTAATCTCGGTGACCATTCCATCTTGGCAGGCAGGAATTTGTCGCCAGCCATCACGCTCCAATACCGTTTCTGGTCTGAATTTTTTCCCGCACCACGATCCGATAATGATGTCCGGGGCACGACGTATCACTTCGGCCGGATCGGCGATGATCCTTTGTCTTGCGCTGTGATGCTGAGCAAGTTCACTAAATACATCGTCGCCACCTGCCAGATAAATTAATTCCGAAACCCAACCGATACCCGACATCAGCGGCTCGTTCCATTCTTCAAAATAGACTTTGGGTCTACGTGTCCATTGTGCTGCCTGCTGCTGAACCTGATCAATCTGCGCCTGCAATGTCGCAATCAGTTGAGCGCCTTGCTCCTGTTTATCGACCAGGTTGGCAAGTACGGCAATCATGCGCAAGATACCTGCAAGCGTATGCTGATTAAAGACATGCACCTCAATACCGGCTGAAATTAATTCGCGACACATCTCCGCCTGCATATTCGAATAGCCGACAACCAGATCAGGCTGCACTGCGAGAATACGATCTATTTTTGCGGAGGAAAATCCACTGATCTTAATTTTCTCTTCGCGCGCCCGTGCTGGTCGCGTGGTGTAACCAGAAATACCGACGATACAGTCTTCGGCACCCAGAGCATATAAAGTTTCTACCGCCTCGGTAGAGAGGCAGGCAATACGCTGATAAAGACTCATGACTTACCTCCCCGTCTGTTTCTGGCTTGGTCCAGCGCTTCGCACACAGCCTTCGCGCCTTCTATAATCCGCGGTCCGGCACGATTTAACTGATCACCGTCAATCACGACCAGATTATTATTTTTTACCGCTAGCAGATTACTAACGCCCTTCCATTGTTCAATACCGCTGGTCGTCTGCGTCTTGCTATCGCCAGTCAAAATCACTTCAGGGTTTTCCTGAATCACCGATTCCAGCCCGACCACCGGCGCTGCTGGAGATAATCGTCCAAAAATGTTTTCGCCGCCACAAATACGGATCGCATCGCTGACAATGCTCTTGTCGTTCAAGGTGTAAATCGGCTTACCCCAGACTTGATAAAAGGTTCTGACGACCGGCTTATTCTGATAACGCGCAGTCAGTTGCTGGAGCTGCTGGCGAAATTCATCCGCAGCGATGTGCGCCTGTTTTTCAGTACCAAATAACTGACCAAGCTTGAATAATGTCGTGGGAATTTCTTCGAGCTTATGTGGCTCGCTAAAGTAATACGGAATACCGGATTTGCGCAATGGCTCCAGTTGACGTTCAAATGCGCCATGCATCCACACCACCAGCAAGTCAGGCTTCAAGGCGATGATACGTTCTATATCTAATTGACGGTTATCTCCCACACGGGGAATGGCCTTGGCAGCAGCGGGGTAGTCGCTATATTTGACAGTGCCGATCAACTGCTCACCAGCGCCAGCGGCGAACACCAGCTCAGTGACATGCGGCGACAAGCTGATAATACGTTGCGCCGGACGAGCCAGGGTAATGATGTTACCCAGATCATCCGTCACGCTGATGGAGGCTCGAGCGGGAGTGGTGACGGTGAGTGACAATATTGCTGTGACTGCCAGCACGGTCCAATGTGAAATACGTAATAGAGTCATCGCTGGTCTATAAAATGAAAGAAGAGAACTAAAGCACATCAAATACACAAAGCGGACCAAACCTAAGCAGCCGCCTGGATGGACTGACGAACACGCCATAGCGTCAATGCCTGCGTCAATTTTTGCCAGCCCGCCTCATCCGGTGGCAAGCCAAATCGCACACCACGCGCGGCCTGACGAAATAGCCGCAGCCAGATACCTTGCTCCGCCATGTGCTGCCAGAAAAGTTCGGCGTCACAGTGCAAATTCTGCTCGCTGCACCACTGAAATAAATCCGTACCTGAACTACCGAGTCCATGCTCCAGCAAAAGTTGTCGCAAGCGTTCTCCCTGCCCTGCCAGCTCGACGCGCATAGCCTGCTGCCAGTCCAGGTCCATGAGCGCCTTAGTCGCAATTTGCTGCGCTGGACCGCTGATAGTCCAAGGACCTAGATGAATTTCCAGACGTTCCAGTAACTCAGCCTGAGCAGCGACAAATCCTAGACGCAGACCTGCCAGACCAAAAAACTTACCGACCGAACGCAAGACAATTAGGCCAGGACGATTGGTATATGCCGCAACACTCAGATCAGTCATGGTATCGGCAAAGGCTTCATCGACAATCAGCCAGCCATCTCTGCGAGCAAGTTGTGCGGCCCAATTCAGCAACACATCCGGCTCGATGAGCGCGCCGGTAGGATTATTCGGATTGCAGACGACCACCACATCGGCGTCTGGTATCGCGCTTGCCAATGCGTCATAAGCGACTTCACGGACCTGGTGCTGATGCTGCCGCCACTGATAGGCATGCTCGGCATACGAGGGGGCGGACACCACGACTTTTGAGATGGGACGCAAACACGGCAAAGTCTGAATTGCTACTTGCGTACCTGCCACAGCCAGCATCGTTGGCGCACCATAAAAATCCTGTGCCGCCTGACTTAAAGCAAATGATTTTTCCGGCAAACGATGCCAGGCATTCGGCTGCAAAAAATCTGGCGAGACGGTATAAAAATAGGGATTAATCCCTGTCGACAAATCCAGCCAGTCTGCGGCGGGACGCCCATAGCGCACCAGCGCATCACGCAAATTACCACCATGCTCAAGCATACAGAACTCCGTTTTTTCCGACCTTCATCACACACGGATTACATACTAACTGCGCGTCATATCTCATTCGATTTCTACATCTTTACATCATTCTGACTTACGCAATAACGTTGAGGGAAGCACACAGTAAACGTTGTCATGATGTATCGATTTTAAAAATGACTTCGCAATCCAGACGCGCCTGTTGGCACGAAATACATTGGAAAACCGCATCCAGCCTGCGGATAGTTTATGAACAACGACAAACTGCTTTCCATTTTTTGTAAATCCTACATAAACGGCATCAGCATCATCGTCAGACAGCCCAGCCACAACAAGCTGGTATTCCTCACCAGACGCCACGCTCTTTGTATATCACTAGCAACAGGTGACGGTCCTGCCCCCAATGTCGGGCGCTGCTCAGCAACGCCGTCATACACCGCGACACCGCCCAAAGAAAGTTCCAGCGCACCGGCACCGGCAGCCATCACCGGACCTGCGTTGGGACTAGGCCACGCCGGTGCCTGTTGACGCCAGCATCGCCAGGCGAGGCGTGTATTGCCCAGGACGGCATAAGAGATCGCCGTCAGTCGCGCCGGCACCCAGTTCAACCCATCGTCAACCCGTGCGGCAACGCGGCCAAAGTACAAAAACCGCGGTGAACGATAGCCCCACATCGCATCCAGTGTGTTTGACAAGCGATAAAGCACAGCGCCAGCACCACCCAACAAAACAAACCAGAACAATGCGGCGAATACCGCATCGCAGCCATTTTCCAGAACGGATTCCACTGCGGCTTTCGACAAATCCTGCTCAGTCGCCTGAGCCGTATCACGACTGACAATATATGAAGTACGACGTCGCGCCTCCGCCAGATCGCCTCGCTCCAATGCCCGAAAAATAGGCTCAGCATGCTCACGCAGACTTTGCAAACACAGACAAAAATACAGCAAACCAGCATGCACAAAAACCGCCAGCCAGAGATTCACATACGCACACCAAATCAGCACTATCTGTGCCAGTACGACGACGGGCAAAACCACGGCACACCAGGCGAGCAAGCCCTTCAGGTAACTCATACGACGGGTAGAATCATGCTCACGTTCATGCTCATGCCCACGTTCGTGATCATGCTGAGTATGATGATCATGATCGTGATTCAGGCTGCTTTCGATGCGGTTTGCCAGCCAGCCGACACCAACTAAAGGGTGCCAGCGACGCACTTCGCCAAAGCAGCGATCCCACACCAGGCCGAGCACAACGCAGAGCAGTACCAGAGCGGGAGTCAGTATCAAACATAAAGGTAGCGGCAATGAGAACGTCATGCACTTCCGATCAAGAGAGCGAGGCGGGTGATTTCAGATACAAAGGTAATCCTGCCGCGACCCAGACGACTTGCTCGCACTGCGCCGCGACAGCCTGATTCAGGCGTCCGGCTTCATCGACAAACCAGCGCGAAATAGCCCCCTGCGGAATGATGCCCATACCCACTTCGTTAGACACCATCAAGAGATCGCCGCGACAAGATGCCAGCGCCTGAAAAAATAAATTGCGCTGCTCTGTAAATAAGGCAGGCGGCGTAATCGCGCCGATATCCGGCATCTCTAACTGTTCAGAAAACAGCAAATTCGACAGCCACAAAGTCAGGCAATCAAGCAGAATCAAATTGTCCGGCCTGCTGTATTGTGCGATGGCATCCGCCAGCGCCAATGGTTGCTCAACCGTCAGCCATTCTGCGGGACGCCGGGTCTGATGATGCGCAATACGGCTGCGCATCTCAGCATCTCCGGCCTGCGCTGTCGCAAGATAAATCACCGGCTTGCCGGACGCGATAGCGAGACGTTCGGCGTGAGCGCTTTTACCGGAACGGGCACCGCCAAACACCAGAGTACGTGTCATAGCATCTCTCCAGAAAACAAGCGGGCGACCGCCACAGGATTCGATGGAAAGTACGCATGAAAATACGAAGCATGTAATTTACCATCGCGGTAAATTGCTTCGCCCTGCTCGTCGGTTGCGTTATGCGCTGCCTGGTTTGGAGTATGTTTGTAGGTATGGTGATGCGGCGTTAAGCTAGTCTCAAAACGAGAGTAATGAAAAGTATGTCCACGCAGCTCACCTGCATTACCCGACCATGCTTGTCCGCCCAGAGCCGCCAGACGTTTTTGCATGATCACACGGCCAGGCAAAATACCTGCCATCGGCCAGCTGGCTTCTTGCTGATCGATCAGACTATCAGTCAGTGCCATCATGCCACCGCATTCAGCAAGGATAGGCAAACCTCTCGTATGCGCCGCGCGTATCGATGCTTGCCATTGCTGCGCCTGGCTAAGAATCTCGGCATGCAACTCAGGATACCCGCCCGGCAAATACACGGCGTCAGCCTGGTCCGGTACGGGCTCATCTGCCAGCGGAGAAAAAAATTCGATCTGTGCACCAAGTGCTTTCAGGCACGCGATATTCGCAGGGTAGATAAAAGCGAACGCAGCATCACGGGCAATCGCAATCGTCTTGTCTTTCAATAGCGCCGGTATTTTTTCCCATGTATTTTCTGCTGACTCAAATTGCGTCAGTGGCAAGGCGTTCCATGCATCCATGTCCAGCGCTAACTGCTCGGCCTGAGTAGTCAGAATATGCTCTATCTGCACGACCTCGTCCGGCAATACCAAGCCCAGATGACGCTCAGGTAAACCTTGTTCCTGTCGAGGCAAACTCGCCAGCAAGGGAATGGGATTGAGCGGTACTTTTTGCATGGCATCAGCGACCATACGCGCATGACCTGCTGAGGCAATCCGGTTCGCGATAACGCCCGCCATTGAGACCGGACCAAAGTCACGTAAACCTGTGACGACCGCACCGACGGTTTGTGCCATTGCAGATGCATCGACTACCGCGAGTACCGGCACACCAAAAGCCCGCGCCAGATCGGCAGAAGAGGGATTGCCATCGTACAAACCCATCACGCCTTCAATCAAAACTACATCGACGTCAGCCGCAGCTTGCGCCAGCAGAGCACGTGACGCCTCCAGACCAACCATCCATAAATCCAGCGACAATACCGGCGCACCGCTGGCACGTTCCAGCATCATGGGATCAATAAAATCAGGACCTGTTTTGAATACCCGAACACGTTGCCCTAGCATAGTCAGTTTGCGTGCCAATGCGGCTGTTACCGTGGTTTTTCCCTGACCTGATGCGATCGCTGAAATCAGCACAACGCGGGCGGCTGATGGTCGCATTACCATTCGATCCCGGCTTGTGCAACGATGCCGTCTTTAAAGGCATGCTTGACGACCTGCATCTCCGTCACGGTATCAGCGACCTCGATCAACTCAGGCAAAGCACCGCGCCCGGTGATGATCACGTGCTGCATCTCCGGCCGTGCATCAAGGTCTGCAATCACCTGCTGTACATCGAGATAATGATATTTGAGCGCAATATTCAGTTCATCGAGCAAGACCATACCGATCTTGGGATCGCTTAAAAATTCTTTGGCTTTTTGCCAGGCTAGCTGTGCTTTTTCAATATCACGTTCACGATTCTGGGTTTCCCAGGTATAGCCCTCACCCATGGCATGAAAGCTGACTTCATCTGGAAAACGGCGCAAAAAAATCTCTTCGCCAGTAGACATCGCTCCTTTAATGAATTGCACCACACCGACTTGCATGCCATGCCCCATTGCCCGCATCACCATCCCGAAACCACTAGAGCTTTTGCCCTTGCCGTTACCGGCGTTGATGACCAGAACACCTGTCTTGCGCTGAGCAGCCTCGATCTTCTGATCCATCAATTCTTTTTTACGCTGCATGCGGCGTTGATGGCGCGTAATGATGTTAGCTTCAATGAGCGGCTCGGCTGGAGTGGTGTCTATCGGTGTATTCACGTTTTAGTGTCCTGGTAAAAAAAGAGTTTGACCACCATGTCGTATCAGTTCCAATGGATGTCCCAGACAGAGGCTGAGTTTGTCCGCTGTCATGACCTGATCAACTGGACCGGCCTCCCAGCGGCCATCTCCCATCAGGAGCAAGGCATGGGTAGCAATACGATGGGCGAGATTAAGGTCGTGACTAACCATCACAACCGACTTGTTGTGGTCACGACATAACCGGGAGAACAGTTGCATCACACTGACCTGATGCGCGAGATCGAGTGCATTGGCAGGCTCGTCCAGCAGCATCAGCGCAGCATCCTGTGCCAGCAAAGCAGCAATCGCTACGCGCTGGCGCTCACCACCGGACAGACTGCGCACATCGCGTTCGGCCATCTCAGTAACATCTAATTCCTGTAAAGCCGCATACGCTAGTTCTAGGTCGTCTGATGATTCCCAGTAATGCGTATCGTGATAAGGGTGGCGCGCACTCAACACCGTTTCAATCGCACGGTAACCGAAGGCATCCACTCTTCCCTGCGGTAAAAAAGAGCGCTCTCTGGCCAGTTCGCCAAGTGACCATTGCTGAAGTTTTTTGTCCCTAATCAGAATCGTACCACTCTCGACGGGACGCATCCCTGCGAGAGTACGCAGCAATGTGCTCTTGCCAGCGCCATTGCGACCGATCACACACCAGCACTCACCGGGATGGACTTGCCATTGCAAGGCAGCGAGTAAAACCCTTTTGCCGACGGATAAATTCAGATCGCTGATACGTAATAAGATGGTATTTAGACAGTCGGGATTAGATATGCTGATGTTCAGACCATCCTGTGCAAGTATAGTCATCACCGCCCCTGCTTTCTCAACTGATGCAATTGCAGCAGAAATAAGGGGACGCCAATCATCGCCGTAATCACACCAACCGGTAATTGCTGTGGTGCGACTACCGTGCGCGCCAGTGTGTCCGCCAGGACCAGAAAACTTCCCCCGGCAAGGGTTGCCGCGGGAATCAGCAAGCGATGATCCGGGCCCCAGGCAAAGCGGCATGCATGCGGAATAATCAGTCCGACAAAACCGATACTGCCAGCACTGCTGACTGCACTCGCCGTCAATAAAGCCGAGCAGATAAACAGAGTTTGTCGTAACCGACCGATATTCACACCCAAGCTGAGTGCGTTATCGGCATGCATGGCGGCGACATTGATGGATCGCGCCATACGTAATGCCAACACCAGAATGACGCTCCAGATTATCCAGGGCAGCACACGAGAATCTGCATTCGATAAATCACCGATCATCCAGAACACCATACCGCGCAAACGGCTGTCAGGAGCAATCGATAACATCAGTGTGATCAAGGCACCGCAGCCAGCCTGCACAATGACACCGGTCAATAATAAAAGTGGTGCGCTGCCATCCGAGCTGCCACTACCACGAAAATCGCGATACGCCAGAGCGAACAACAAAATGGCAACCACAATAGCACCGCCAAACGCGGCAAGATCCACCAGCCAGCCCATACCGACCAGTAATATCACCGCCAGAGCACCGACCGAGGCACCACCGGAAATACCTAGCACATAAGGATCCGCCAGAGGGTTACGTAATAATGCCTGCATCATGACACCCGCCAGAGCCAGCGTTGCCCCCGTGACAAAACCCAATAGCGCGCGGCCTAAACGCAGTTCCAGTAAGGTCGCAGCCAGCGTCGAAGGCTTGCCATGCAGTAGCTCAAGCAGACCATGAAGTAATTCGGTGAATGACAGTGATACCGATCCTGTTAAGCAGGCAATCGTAATACTGCCGAATGAGGCGAGGACTAATACAAGAACAATGCGAGAAGCACGCAGGGAACGGTGCCTGCTAACCAGCGCCGTAGCGGTGATACCGGAGCCTGAAGAAGTAGCTAATGACACGATCCGCCCTATGAAAAATTCAACAGAAATGGCCTGCCATTTCCTTTCTAACGCATTCTTATCCTTGATAACTGGATATGAATGAGTTAGAAAAAAATCAGAACATCCAACTTAATTAACGCAAAACTGACGTAAAACTAATATAAGCCAATGCAAATCAACGTGAAGAGATGTGCGTCGGTGCAGACATGGTCGCGTCACTATTCACATATACTCCATCAACCAGCAGCAGGAGACGGAGTACAAATGTCTTCCCCCCGTAAACCCGAGGGGAATATCAACACTTTATTTAAAACCGTAATTCAATCCGACAAAGACATTCGACCCCATCGTTGTATAGTTCTTTGCAAGCTCATAGTCCTTGTTCAAGGCATTGTTCCAGCGACCGATCACTGACCAGTTCGCGGCAACATCGTAAGTCGCATACAGATTCAATAAACTATAACCACCTAATCGTTGGGTATTTTTTACGTCATCAAAACGATCATCGGAGAATACTGTTTCTACGCCGATTTTAGCTTTGGCAATCGCGTACTCTGCAGCCAGGCTACCGTGTTGCTTGCTACGACGTGCCAGACGCAAACCGGTCGTGTCATCTTTAGGATTCTGAATATCCAGAGAGCCGCGCAAAGTCAAATCGCCCAAATGAGTAGAACCACCAAGCGTCAGTCCGGACAAGGTCGCCTTGTTGACGTTATAAGCGCAACCGTACTTATGACTAGCCTGCTCTACCGGGCAGACATTCGCCGTGACCAGCAAATCCGTTGCCTTGTTCGAGTAGTACACCGCACTCAACTGACTCACGCCATCTTCGTAGTAGATACCGATTTCAGCATTCTTTGCCTTCTCAGGCTTATTGGTAGAAATACCGTAACTCGGGTAGTACAACTCATTGAAAGTCGGCGCGCGGAAGCTGGTACCGTAACTAGCATTGACGCGCAAAGCATCGCTCAGGCGATAGCCATAAGCGACACTGCCAGTTACCTTAGAGCCATACTGTGAGCTGTCGTCATAACGGGCACTGGCGCTGGCCAGATGTGCGTCTTGTTTGAAGACATAAGAACCTGCAAGAGAATTAGTCGTACGTTTGCCAATCAATTCTTTCGTCGTCGATTCAACTTTTTCTTCGCGATGCTCGTACACCAATTGCAAAACATCTTTGCCGAGACTGATATCGTTCTGCCAGTTCAGGCTAGTCTGTTTGGTATCGAATTGGCTCTTGTCGTAGGATGCATCAGAAAAACCTTTATCAGCTGTTTCTGCAATTTGCACTGTGCTGAGCCAGTTGCTGGCAAAGCGGTTTTTGCTAAAGATCGCCAGCGTTTCCAGCTTCTGGATATTGCGGTCGTCGTAGCCAGGACCTGCGTCAAACTGGGCATTCAAACGGCTTTGCAAAAAGCTGATGCCAAGATCATGACCTTTGGCGATTTCGTAGCCAAGGCGACCACTGACGCTATCCAGCGTGTAGCCATCTTTGTCGGCATTGTACGAGAAGGGGGGGGCAGTCGGACGTGTCGCAGAGAAGCCGTCAGCTTCTTCGTGACCAGCATTCAGCGCAAAGCTGAAGCTACCATCTGTCGAACCGGAAACACCGGCGGCAATTTTGCGCAAGCCATAGCTACCCAGACCAACGGATGCCGTCGGAGTGATGACGCCACTACCTTTTTTAGTAAAAATCTGTACGACGCCACCGACTGCGTCCGCTCCATATAAACTGCTCAGAGGGCCGTAGACGATTTCGATGCGTTCAATCTGAGCCAGAGGAATAGTTGCCCAGGTAGCACCGCCTGAGGTCGAGGAACCAATCCGGATACCGTCGACCAGTACAACGTTTTGGGCATTAGCGCCGCCGCGGATAAATACTGACGCATTGGAGCCTGGACCACCATTACGTGCAATCTCGATGCCGCGCTGTTGCTGCAAAAGATCGACGATCGAGGCAGCACCGGATTTAGCGATGTCGTCGGCGGTAATGACAACGTTGTCTGCCAGCACATCTTTGGCGGCCTGCATCTGACGACCGGCAGTAACGACGACGTTTAGTCCACTAGCCGAAGCTATTGTAGTTTGAGCAAAAACAGAAATGGATGGAAAAATAGCAGCCACAGCAACGCTGATGGCAAGCGGTTTGAATGAAAAAGTCATGATTACAATGAAAAAGGGCAAGCAGCCAACGTCCCCGCAGGCTGCATGAACACAAAGCGCCACCAAAACTTTTACACGCAAACGATCAATCACTCACTGCCTAATGTATTACTCAGACAGCACCTGAACTGACCGCTAATGAATATCCACTAGGGGTGTCGGTAGCACTTCTCTTATTCTGGCCGGTATCCGGGCTGACAAGCGTCATTTTCCGACCTTCCCATGTCTGAAGACATAGTGGTATTTGCAGAAAACTGCAGCAGCGACTGATCTTTTCAGACCCACTCTCTACCGCGCTTGTACACCGTTGCGGGGGCAGCACACCTTTGCGAAACGACTCTATTTCACCTAGTGTTTCCCGTTTAACCGCAGACATGAACATGTCCGCGAGCACCAAAACTCCGCCATTCTAAAGCCAGAGCTGTTTTGCAGCAAGTTAAACCCCGTCCTTTATTGCATCAATCGAAGTCGACCAATGTTACAGGCCAGTGCGAAACAAGCAAAAGTCAACGCAATCTGCGTAATAACTTTTGTGCGTCAGCACGACCGGCAGAAGTGATCTGATGTGATTTGAGCGCTCGTAAAAAACAGCGACGTGCTATCAGTTGTGACTTGCTGACACCCTGACCTACCTGATAGCGTTTGCCTAAATCAAGCATCGCATCGCCATCCCCTAGGGCTGCGGACAAATAGAACCAGCGCCACATTAAGTGAAACCGGCGTCGCTCCCGATGTAGCATAGCGATGTTTGCAGCAGCAGAAGGCGATCCCAGGCGATAGGCTTTTTTGTACCAATATAGTGCCTTTGACTTATCGGCACGCACTGCCAGACCTGCATCATAAAAATATCCCAAGTTTGTCATGCATCCCGGCAGATCCAGTTCAGCGCCGGCTAAAAAGCAATAAAAAGCGCGGTGAAGGTCACCGCATTCCCAAGCCTCATGGGCTTGAAACTCTACATCATGAATGGTCTGCAATTTGAGTCGCTAAAGGTATCAAGCTGACTGATCAGTTTTAACTGCTTTTGAAATCCAGGCATCGACCAGACGCTGGTGCAGATCAGAGAGTCCGTTAAATTTTACCCCGATGCGATAGGCCCCATCGGACAGTATGCAGTGCTGGACAAAGGCCTTACAGGCAACCTTAAACTGCTCTTTACTTAAATCGGCAATTCCCGGCACCTCTATCATAATTTGATATTCGCGCGAGACCTCAAGTGGAATAGGACATTGCATGAGAACTCCACCGGTTGATAAATTAACGATTTTTGTGGCGATTAAGCTGCCATCGGGAAGTCTGACTGCAGCTCGCCAGATTACGTTAATACGCGGACTTCTTCGTAGTTCAATCATTACTAAGCTCTCCGCATCTTAGTGCTTTTTAAAGTAGGTTTTAAACGATATTAGCATTGCTATATTTATAATTGCAACTGCCTGCATTCACCAAAATCAATCACCTGGTGATCGGCAATCACTTTGTGCGCCATTGCTTCGGGGCTGATCCCTGCTTGATAGGCAAGCATCAGGCGCATCGAGCCAGCATGACTGACGATCATTACATTCTTTTTTTTATCACCCTGCGTAACAAGCTCTTCTAAAAATTCGATAATTCGCGCTGCCATGTCGAGGACATTTTCAGCGCCACCGGGACGATATCCGCTGACATCAGCAGCCCAGGCATCAATCTCAACACGAGGAATCTGATCCCAGCTCTGCAATTCCCAGCGACCAAAATTCATTTCCATTAAACGGGGATCAAATTGCGTTTGTACTTGCAGACCGGCAGCAAGATGCGCTGCGAGCAGGCGACAGCGTTGCAGGGGACTGGAATAAATAGCGGTCTGCGCAATGTGATCCGCTGGCAACATACTGCGCAATGCGGGCAACAAGGAAGGCAGTACCAGCTGGCACTGCGCCTCACTACTCGGTACGTCGGATTGTCCGTAACAAATCCCCTGTGCAATCTCAGGTCTGGGGTGACGGATCAGATAGAGCTGCATAAACCGACATAGAACGCAAGCTCAGATAACTGCTGCACAGCCCCCAGACAATCGCCGGTATAACCACCAATCCTGCGCACAAACATCCTCGCCAGCCACCAGCTCGCAAGAACCAGCAAGACGGCAGCGAGAATAAGATTATTGAGCGGCACCAGTCCGCAGTACATCAGCCCTGCAACAGGTACCAACACTGTCAAGCCCGCAATCAGAAATTCAGTGCCCGACATGTGTTGTGCCAGAGGTTTCGCCTTGCCTTCAAGACGGGCGTAATCGAGGGCATAAATCAGGCTGCAAGAAGCCAGTCTCGACAAAGGATGCGCAATCAATAAAGCCGGAATCACATATTGCACTGGCATACTCGCCAGCACCGTCAGCTTACCTAGCAACATGAGACTAATTCCAATAGCGCCATACGCACCAACCCGCGAGTCCTTCATGATGTCCAGCACTCGTTCCTGGGTCATGCCACCACCAAAACCGTCACAGACATCAGCGAAGCCATCTTCATGAAATGCGCCGGTCAGATAAATCCCTGCCGCGGTCGACAAGATCACCGCCACCGCCTGCGGTAGCACCAGATGTGTCAGCCCAAAAACAAGCGCCACCACCAGTGCGACGACCCAGCCAACCACCGGAAAATAACGCGATGCCTGATGCAACCATGCAGCCTCGAACCCGACCCAAGATGGAATAGGGATACGCGTAAAAAACTGCAATGCGATAAAAAACAAGCGGATCTGGTGCATAAATTTTGGTCAAAATAGTCGAAAAAATGGCAGACGGACTCAATCAAATTCATTCAAAATTAAATTGCAGTAATGCGCATCATGACATTCACCATCATTAGTGCCCTAGGATTTTTCACTAACCTGTGCTGACTCAAATGTCGCCATCTGAGTCATAAAATTCACCGCAGCCTGCACCAGCGGATACACCAGCGCCGCGCCTGTGCCCTCACCCAGACGCAAATCCAATTGCAGCACAGGACGGGCGCCCAGAGCCGTCAACATCTTTGCATGACCACTCTCGTCAGATCGATGCGCAAAGATGCAATAGTCAAGAATTGACGGCTGCAATTTTGCCGCTACCAATAAGGCACTGGTCACGATAAATCCGTCAATCAACAACACCATACGACGCTCGGCAGCCGCCAGCATCGCGCCAACCATGGTCGCGACTTCAAAACCGCCAAAGCAGGCTAGGACGGCCAGCGGGTCACTGACCGCGGCATGCAGACTTACCGCGCCTTCAATCACTTCTTGCTTATGCCGGACACCGGCGGCATCCAGGCCTGTGCCAGCACCAACGCAATCGGCCACAGCGACTCCAGTTAATTTATGCATCAATGCGGCGGCGGAAGTTGTGTTGCCGATACCCATTTCACCGAAGCCAAGAACATTTCCCGGCAGAGCCGCCACCAGATCTTTGCCGTTTTGCATTGCCGCCTGACACTGCGCTACCGACATCGCCGGTTCCTTTGCAAAATTAAGGGTACTACCTGCAATTTTACGATCGAGCAAACCATCACGCGCGCCAAAATCATGATTTACGCCAGCATCAACAATATGTAATGCCAAACCATTTTGGCGGGCAAACACATTGATCGCCGCGCCTTCAGCCAGAAAATTTTCTACCATCTGCCAGGTGACATCTTGTGGATAAGCAGATATACCCTCGGCAACCACGCCGTGATCACCAGCAAAGACCATGATCGCCGGCTGATTCAGTACGGGCTTGGTGGTACGCTGGATCATACCGATTTGTTTCGCGATTCCTTCTAACGAGCCGAGACTCCCCAGAGGTTTAGTTTTGTTATTGACGCAAGCAGTCAGCGCATCGGATAAAACAGCGTCAAAGGTGGGCGCAATAACGAGGGCAACGGAAACTGGTGTCGTCATGACATGAAAGAAATTAGGAAAATAAGAGGATAGAGAAGCATCGTGATGCTTGTACTACGATAAAAACATCGGTCGTGTTTACTATTTAGAAAAAATCTCTGGTGCGGTTAGTGTGCGGCGATACCTTACATCTAAAAATGTCTCAGCATCACAAGTTACTCGCTGTCGTTACAGCAAGCAAAGGAAAGCGCCTCTCATTTTTCACCCGAAATCACCACTATGCGCGATAGTTTTTCGGTGATTTTTTTGCATTAACTGATCGCCATGCTCACTCAAATATGGGTATTAAATCGGTATTGAATCAGTATTCAAACAACATTCAATTTCAAGCTAAAATACAAATACTCTACCCTAGTATAAATATAAGCACCGCATCAACATTGCGGACTAGATGCTTTTAATAAAAAATAGTGGGGAGTATATATCGATGCAGGCAACTTACCACTGCCTGCAACTCAGCCGGTCTGCGCTAACGCAGTGCCGGAAATTACCATCAATAATAGAAACGGTTAAATAAAATCACGCCCCAGGTTGCAAGCGAAATCAGCAACGTCAACAACACCGCAGCACTCCCGAAATCTTTCGCATTTTTTGATAAGCTATGACGCTCAAGCGAGACCCTGTCCACAACCGCTTCGATTGCTGAGTTAATCAGCTCCACAACCAGAATCAGCAATAAGCTGGCAATCATCATCAATTTTTCAAAAGATGACACAGGCAAGCCCAATGCAGCAATGGCCCCGATCACGACTAAAATTAACTCCTGCCGAAAAGCGTGTTCGTTTTTCCATGCAGATTTAAAACCATCAATCGAATAAAAAAACGCAGAAAAAATACGCTTAACTCCACTCTTACTTTTAAACTCGCTGACAGCTTGTTCCTGATCACTCATGTGGTATTCCTGAATAAATTACTTGTAGGGACGCTGATAAACTCATAATGGCGCAGATTTTAACAGTCCCGAGTCACAAATATATGACTTGGAACAGGATAAGTAATAATTCCGCGCTTAATTCCGCGATCAACGCAGCGATAATCTATGTGAGCAATGTGTTCGACTACATAGAACGTCCCTGGCTTGACAATAAAGTTACGGCACTAGTTCATGACAACAATGTGCAACGCTGTAGACTAGCTTCGCGATATCTTCCAATTTTGAATTCACTAGCCCATGAATAAATTAGTATTTTGCCTTCTCATTCTGTCGGTAGCGAGCACAACGTATGCTGAAGTAACAGAACGTCTAGACTATATTGATTATCCGGCGACAGTCGATGCTCAACTTCCACTCAATGTGACTTTAAATAATGCCTCTCCCATACGAGAAAACGGCAATGTCTTTCATGGCTATACCAAATGGTGGGTGCAATGGCATTTCTGGTGGCAAAAAACTGCGAATGGCGAATGCACCATGAGTAGGGTGAAAGTTGATTTATCCTCAACGATTACTTTGCCAAAATTAGCTGGCACTCCCTCCAGAGTCCAGCAATCGGAATTTGATCAATATGCTGCGGCACTCAAAACGCATGAACTTGGACACTACAATAATGGGAAACAGGCTGCCAACGCGGTAGAGCAAGCAATACTCCATTTGCCAAGCATGCCAAGCTGCGAGCAGCTTGAATCGCAGGCAAACAAGACTGGCTTGCAAATACTCAAGGAATATAACCAAAAAGATCGTCAATACGATGCCGCAACAAGTCACGGAAAAACTCAAGGCGCGCGCTTGAATTAATTTATACCTCATTTTCCTACTAGAGTTCAGGGATAACTCTCGAGAAGCTGCGCCAAACAAAAACAAGAAAACAGAACGGCGCTGCATGTGCTGATTAATTTCAGCATGATGATCAATTTAGCTCTATTTCTATCACCAACAAGCTGACGTGCATTTCACATTGTGGTATAAAGCAGATATTGCAATGCACCAACCATCTTATGAAAAACGACACCACGAATGCCGACAAAACCTCCATACAGGTAATCGAACGACTGGTTTCCCTGCTAGACGCCCTGTCACGCTATCAGGATCCCGTCAGCTTGAAAGAACTCGCCATCGTGACTGGACTGCACCCATCCACCGCGCACCGCATCCTGAACGACCTGGTTACAACCCGCTTTGTTGATCGTGCCGAGGCTGGCTCTTACCGGTTAGGCATGCGCTTGCTGGAGCTGGGTAATATTGTCAAAAGTCGTCTGAATGTGCGCGAGGCCGCGCTGGAATTCATGCGCACCCTGCACCGTCAGACTCACCAGACCATTAATTTATCGGTGCGTCAGGGCGATGAAATTGTGTACATTGACCGAGCTTTTTCAGAACGCTCAGGTATGCAAGTCGTGCGGGCGATTGGTGGCCGTGCGCCTTTACACCTGACCTCGACCGGCAAATTATTTTTGTCGCTCGATGAGCCGAAAGCGATCCGCGCTTATGCTACCCGCACAGGGCTGGCAGGCCACAATAAAAATTCGATCACCGATCTGCATAAACTGGAAAAAGAACTCGCCGACGTCCGCGAACATGGCTTTGCACGCGATAACGAGGAGCTAGAACTCGGCGTTCGTTGCATGGCGGCTGGAATACGCGATGACAGTGGCAAGATGATTGCCGGCTTATCGATTTCAGCACCAGCAGATCGCTTGCAAGAAGAATGGCTGGAGGATCTGATTTCTACGGCAGAACAGATCTCTGAAACGCTGGGCTATGTGCCGTCCTGAGCAGTAGCCTCTTTGTAACGATACAGCCTTGGACAACTCTGATTGAGTCGCGACTTAGTAACGACTTAATAGTGAAGGCTTAAAGGCGAGCCAGACGTACTACAAACTGACTACCACCAGTGGCAGTCAGCTCACAACGCGCCTCCCCGCCGTGACGCCTGGCAATTTGCCTTACCAAGGCCAATCCAAGACCAAAGCCGGTATTCGTCAAAATGTGTGGACTACGGAAAAACGGCTCAAAAACACGCTCAAGATGTTCTGCCGAGACACCTGGTCCATGATCGCTTACGATCAATTCTGCACCTTCATCCATGCCGCGTAACATGACATTCGTCGGTGGCTTGCCATAGCGTCTGGCGTTCTCTAATAAATTACGGATTAAGCGCCGCAATAAGCGCGAATGCCCTTGCAAGACAAAAGAACTGCCATCGAGTTCAACATCATCATAGCGCGCACACTCTTCTGCCAGTAGTCCCAGCAAATCAACTTCCTCCATCTTATCCGGCTCAATCGGCACTTCCAGGCGGCTTGCCAACAGAATCTCCTCCAGCAACGCATCTAACTCGGCAATGTCTTGCTCCAGCTCCGCACGCCGCTTCGGCTCGGCACTTTCTTTCATCAAGGTCACCGTCAAACGAATTCGCGTCAATGGCGTACGCAATTCATGCGACGCGTTAGACAACAAGGATTTATGTGCTACGACCAGGGATTCTATTTTTTCTGCGGCGCGATTGAACGAATGAGCAAGTTGTGCAACCTCATCGCTACCCTCGACCATTACGCGTGCGGACAAATCACCTTCCCCCAGCGATTCCACACCTTGTTGCAATCGCTCAAGCCGCAATGTCAGGCGTCTGAAAAAAGGATACGCACCAATACTGACGATCAATGCCAGGCCGCCAAATACAAACGACCAAGCATAAAGCGGAAGGCCATTATCAATGCCATGACGTAGCGCCATCCCACTAACGGTATAGACCGCAAGACAAGCAAGCAGGGTAAGATAAAAGCGGAGATAAAGACGTGATTTCATTCCTGTACCTTCGCAAATACATAGCCCGCACCTCTGACCGTGATAATCCGTCGCGGATACTTCGTATCATCCTCAATTGCCATACGAATACGAGAAATATGGACATCAATAGAGCGATCGAAGGCTTCTAATTTTTCACCTTTAACGCGATCTAGCAAGAAGTCGCGCGTCAATACACGACCCGCGTTTTCAGCTAACGCCAAGAGCAAATCAAATTGATACGACGTGAGTGCTTGTATAACACCGTGTTTTTTCAAGCAACGCGCGTCAGGGTCAATTTCCAGGCAGCCAAAGTGCCAGCGACGATCTGACTGTTTTGATAAATTCACATCAAGCGATACATCACCGCCATCTTTGGAATACAGCGTCTCAGCAACCCGCCGCTGTCGCCTTAGAATAGCCGATAGTCTGGCAAGTAATTCACGGGGTTCAAACGGCTTAGGTAGGTAGTCATCAGCTCCAAGCTCCAGTCCAACGATACGATCAGTAGCGTCGCCACGAGCGGTCAACATCAGAAGCGGTACATCACTAAAACGACGTAAGCGGCGACAGACCTCAAGGCCATCCAGATCCGGCAACATCAGATCAAGCACGACTAGGTCAAACGACTCTTTGGCTAGCCGCGTCAATGCCTCTGCTCCGGTACCGGCGACATCAACCTGGAAATGCATCTCCCCCAAATACTCACAGAGCATTTCAGCCAGACGAACGTCGTCCTCAACGAGCAGAATCCGTGAATTCATGTCCGGTATCTGCCCCTCGTGATATGAGCGTGATGCAGTTCAACCATGGCTACCATGACGGCTGGACGCTTTACTGAAACGCTGGCGCTGATCGGGTGTTAACAGCTTACTCAAATCTATCATCAACTGCGTGACACGGCGCGATCCCTGATCCGCAGTCGATAACTGCTCGCTACGCAAACGTTCAATCGCCTGTTCGTCTATTTTTCCCTGAGTCAATAAGCTCAACATCTTGTCGTTCCTCTCTTGATACCGCTGCTGCAATGCACTCAGTTCGGCATTTGTCTGGTTCACTTTTTCCATTGTCTGCGTTTTTTGCTGCTCACTCAAGCTGGCAATCGCATCGATATGCGCTGGCAAGCCAGTTAAACCAGTTGCAAATGACGCCGGACTACTCAGCCCCATCAGCAAAATACCTGCGCCATAAGCCTCATGCTGATCATGCATACTACCTGCATGCACCTTCAATCCGGCCACACCAAGCAGCAGCAACGCAAACATGCCAGCAATAACCCAGACGACTGACCGCCGTTGATTGACTATGAAATTACGCATGATTCTTCTCCTGAAAAAATTATGGGAAAGCCCCGTACCAAGTCTCAGAGAAGCGCGTCAAGATGATGTGTAGCGTAGAGTAAAGATTTGTAAAGTATGAATTACCTGAGGTTTCTTACGTATTGACGTATTCTTTTGAAGAAAATGAAAAAGGACATGAATTTTATTTCATGTCCTCGGTTTTTAGGAGCGACTAATCAATCTCTTTTAGGTCTTTGCCGCGATACGTTCAAGTCTTGGTAGATAATAATTATCTCCGTCCAGTGAATACAGCAAACGGTTGACGCGTCCGGTAATCAGTTCGCGTTTGACGAAACCGATATAGCGAGAGTCTTTACTGTTATCACGGTTGTCGCCCAACATCAGATACTGGCCTGCCGGCACGGTGACGGGGCCAAATGAGCGCATTGCCTGACGCTCTGGCATCACGATGATGCCATGCTGTTTTGTTCCTAAGGTCTCTTGATAGACGAGTTGTTTGCCCTGATATTCGCGGCGTGGCGTCAGGTGATTGGCGGGATTATCAAAAGCCTCTTGATAATCTGATGGTACACCATTAATCACCAATTGTTCATCATGCATTTCGACCACATCACCTGGCACAGCGATCAGGCGTTTGACCAAGCGAGTGCCATCTTCCGGCGAGCTGAAGGTCACGATATCACCGCGCACAGGATCTGCCACATGAGACAAGATCACATCAGTAAAAGGAAGTTTGACATCATAAGCAAGGCGGTTGCAGATCACCCTATCCCCCTCGACTAAGGTCGGATACATGGAACTCGATGGCACCAGATAAAAATCTGCCAATGCGCTGCGGACCAATACCATGCCGAACACAAACAAGATGAAACCCTTGTTCTCAGCAATTAATTTCTTAGGGCTAAACATGATGACATTCTCCAAATACGGTTAGCTGAAACTCTAGTGTAAGCCTTCGCCAGATCTTGTGTGATTTCAGGATAATTCAAGAGCATCTATCGAAGAAAGAACTTGGGCCGGTTAATGCCAGGCCTGAGTCTAGTGGTTAGTGCTAAGTTGGACTTCCCCTAATTCAGTAGACATTTAATAATGTCAAAAACTGAGAAGGAAGTACATCATGAGAAAGAGTCGATTCACTGAAGAATTCAAAGCAGAAGCGATTAAACAAGTCACTGAACGTGGC
>NZ_JBMPPN010000032.1:0-31276 GCF_049340165.1 Undibacterium sp. Xuan67W | reverse complement strand
GCCAAATTTCTTGGACAATACTGTCGCAATCGCTGCTGTCAGAGTGGTTTTACCGTGATCAACGTGACCAATTGTGCCTACGTTGACGTGCGGCTTGGTGCGTTCAAACTTACCTTTTGCCATTTTAGACTCCTAACGATTTTGATGAGAATGTACAGGCACGCGCCCGACAACTTTTAGATTTGAAAACTTTGAAAACACCTGCGTACATGGTGCCCTTGACGTGGATTGAACACGTGGCCTCTCCCTTACCAAGGGAGTGCTCTACCACTGAGCTACAAGGGCAGCTTGTTTTGCGCACAAACTCTTGCACAAACATAAAACTGGAGCGGGTGAAGGGAATCGAACCCTCGTCATAAGCTTGGAAGGCTTCAGCTCTACCATTGAGCTACACCCGCAGGGGCTACCACTTCAGCCGCATCAATCACGCACACGATTAAGCAATTCTTTTCCTATGGTGGAGGGGGCTGGATTCGAACCAGCGTACTCAGAGAGAACAGATTTACAGTCTGTCGCCTTTAACCACTCGGCCACCCCTCCGTAGGGAACCCCGAATTATGGAGATGTTCGATTTCACTGTCAATACCTTTTTATGAAAAGGCGTAAAATTTCGCAGTAAATCTATCTGAAGATAGCAATCCTATTGCTGTCTCAATACGGCAACAAGTCGGCAAATTATTGATTTAAAAGAATTATTTCTTATTTTTGAATGGAACAGAATAATTTTAACAATGCTTAAGTATTTACCATGTCAATGTCAGTTACGTGCATGAGCAAGATGATAATACTCAACACCCTCGAATTTCGTGAGTTCCTGCGACAACACACTTAAGGGAACACCAAGCTTGCGACTGAGCGCGACTGCCACAAAACGCCATTCGGTTTTTTGTTCCTGGCAAGAAATCATGATGGTACCTGTCGCAATCTCATAACCGCGTTTGATGGCAATCGCGCGTAAGGTATTTTCATCAGGCACAAACCCATCCTTAAAGCGCATCGTGATCGCAATCGCCGGGCGTGATGGCAACAGCGATTCAAGCTTCGATACCCAGATCATGCAAGCGGCGGACAATAAGGCAAGCAGAATAGCTGCCGCATAGAAGCCGATGCCAACCAATATCCCAATCGCGGATGATGCCCACAAAGACGCTGCAGTGGTCAGGCCACTGATGCTGAAGCCATCCTTCATAATGACACCAGCACCTAAAAAGCCTATGCCAGTAACGATGCCTTGTATCGTTCGGGAAGGATCCAGATTAACCGGGTACTGCGAGCGAGCACCAAACCAGAACTCAGGATAACCGGCAATCACAACTAAAGCAGCGGATGCCATGCACACCAGACCATATGTTCGCATGCCCGCAGCACGTCCGTGATAGTAACGCTCGTACCCCACCACAAACCCTAACAGCATCGCTCCTGCCAAATTCAAAAAAATGATGAGGTTGGCATCCAGCTCTGCCGCCGACCAGTAATTCATTAAATTGGCCAAGTTGATCGCCATGATGATCCAATGCTTGTTATTGAGGAATCCAGTTTACTCCCAAGCACGTGCAGGCTTGTTATTTGGTATATATCATTTAGTCAAATCTACGCGATAAACCGATAAATTTTTTCCACTCCCCTCATCTTCGGAAAAAATACTCAGGTTACTCAAGCCAAGTTGCCGCGCCAGATCCAATTTGTTTTTCGCACTGACATAAGTGACAGGACCGGCAGTCAGCACTTTGCTGAAACGCCAGCTCCGCTCCATGCCGTTTGTTTTAAGACAAAGTAGCGGATGCGTTTTTATGTACTGGATTAAAACATCGCGATTCGCATCAGGCGATGCATAAATCACTTTACTGTCATCAATTCCCGGAAAACCTCCGCCACCATTAGCCCGGTAATTATTCGTCGCCACGATAAATTCCTGCGCCGGAGAAACCGGCTTAGCCAAATATTCCAAATGCCGGATACGCTGCCCCGGCGCTTGCGTCACATCAATCTCATACCGGATATCTGAAGAGCTCAGCATATCGAAATTATAGCCAGGCCACTGAGCAATCAGTTTTTGTGTCGCGGTCTGCTCAGGATCAATTTGATTGAAGCGCCGGGCAGCATGTTCTAGCCATTTTTTTAACTCTTCGCCGTTCACTTTAAGCGCGTACACGGTATTCGGGTACAAATACAAATCCGCCGCGTGGTTAAAAGCGAGCTCACCTGCCGCAATATCGGTGTAATCCATCGCACCGCCCACGCCACTTTTAAACGGTGCGCTCATCGACAACACAGGCAGATCCTTGTATTGCGGCAAATTCGTTTTGACAAATGAACGAACATAATCTGCCTGCGCCTGATTCACAATCTGAAGCGCAGACACATCCCCGAGATCTGCGAAATAAGTCGACATCGGAAAATCTGTTTGACCTATCGGCGTCTTCACATACGCTATAGTCGCCTCGTGCTCAGATCGTACTATGGGCGCTATGTCCGGCTCGGCACTGACGTAGGATCCATCAGGCTTTTTAATTCCACGCGTCTGCACTGTGGTTTGCCGCGGATCGACTTGCCAGTGCTGCCCGTCAAATTTCAAGCCAAGTTTGATCAGACCTAAATTTTGCCCCCAAAAACTAGCCATCACCGCAGGTACACGATGCACTAGGCCGCTGACTTTATCAATGCCAGGCAAATTAAATTGCGCGGCCTGACTTTTGGCATCAGGAAAAAGTTGATGGGCATGCCCCAGCAGCAAAGCATCAATTCCCGGTACTTTAGCAAGATGGTAATTCGCATTTTCCATGCCTGCTGAGTAAGCTGCCCCATCGAAGCTGCCATGGGAAATGACAATCACCAGATCCGCACCACGTGCACGCATCTCGGGAATATATTTCTCAGCCTGTTCCCGGATACCAAGGCTAAATACCTGGCCATCCAGCCAGCGCTTATCCCATTGCAACACAGTCGGCGGCGTGAATCCAATAACACCGACTTTGAGACGACTTTTAAAAGACATACCATCAACGCTGGTTGCCTGTATCTCTTTCTCTAAAATCACATAAGGCGGAAAAATCGGCAAACGGTCTTTGACGCTCAGAATATTTGCCAGCACAAGGGGAAATTGCGGTCCGGTGCAGCGCTCCTGCTGCTGATCTGGCACGGTGGGCAAGTTAAACTGCAGTCCGGTAACTTGCGCCAACATAGGCAAGCCGAAGTTGAATTCATGATTGCCTATCCCGGCAGCGTCATAGCCCAGAGCATTCATGACTTTATAAATCGCCAAGGTCTCGCGACATGTCAAAGGCTGTGCCGATAGCTGAAAATCTGCCAGAGCGGTACCCTGAATCGCATCGCCATTATCAAATAGCATAGTATTGGCGAACTCCGCTCTTGCTTGCCGGATCAGGTTCGCGGTACGTTCCAGACCGATGCCTGGATTGGCTGCGAGTTTATAGTAATCATAACTAAGTACATTCGCGTGTAAATCGGTGGTCTCCAGCAACACCAGCTCGGCAGTACTTCCCTTGCCCGTACGTACTGCGAATGAGCTACAAGCAGAAACAAGCGATAACACGCTCAATAGCACGATTGAATAAAGAGGTTTCATAAAATAGCATCGCAAAAAAGAATGCGGGGAATCATACAGGACTGTTGTCAGTTAACAACCAGTCCAGCAGATGCGTTAGCATGCATTCATCCATCGACCAGACAGTCTGGTCTTGTCCTTGACTTTTAACCTACTCATGACATCCAAATCGATTTTACTCATCTGCGCCCACCCGGCCTTACATCGCTCCCGCGTCAATCGCCGCATGCTATCCGCTGTCAGTGATCTGCCGCATGTTCACGTACATGATTTGTATGAGACCTATCCAGACTTTCATATCAATTTACGACATGAACAAGCCCTGCTTGAGGCCGCAGATCTGGTGATCTTCCAGCATCCTATCCAGTGGTACAGCATGCCCGCGTTATTAAAAGAATGGATGGATGTTGTATTGGAATACGGCTGGGCCTACGGCAAGGACGGAACGGCGTTGCAGGGAAAAGACTACTGGCTAGCAGCGACTACCGGGGGCAGTTTGAATGACTATAGCAGCGGTGGAACGCATCGCCACGCGTTTGATGCGTTCTTGCCACCAATGGAACAAACCGCCAATTTATGCGGGATGAACTGGCTTCCGCCTTTTATACTTTTCGGCGCTCTGCAAGTCGATGAGGCGATTGTTCAAGCACATTGCCACCGTTATCGGAATCTGCTGCAAAGCTATCCAGACTGGACGGCATCGACATCGACACCAATGTCAGAAATAAAGGAATCGTAATGGAAAATAGTTTGCTGTTCAATGCTCTGATCTATTTGATGGCAGCAGTCATTGCCGTACCAGTCGCAAAACGTCTCGGACTGGGCGCGGTGCTCGGTTATTTGCTGGCTGGCATGGCAATAGGCCCATGGGGTTTGCGCCTGATTGAAGATGTGCAGGTGATCTTGCACTTCTCAGAATTCGGTGTGGTGTTACTACTATTCGTGATCGGACTTGAGCTTGAGCCAAAACGTCTGTGGTCGATGCGACGTCCTATTTTTGGCTGGGGAGGCGCGCAGGTCATCGGTTGCACCATCGCATTAAGCCTGGCTGGTATTGCACTAGGTGTAGGCTGGAAAACATCGCTGATCGCCGCACTGGGCTTATCACTGTCCTCTACCGCAATTGCGCTGGCAACCTTGGATGAGCGCAATCTGATGGCAACGCCCGCCGGTAGCGCAAGTTTTTCGATTCTGCTGTTTCAAGATATTGCGGCCATTCCTATGATTGCCTTGATTCCCTTATTAGGTGTAGCAGAAACTCAGGGAGAAACAGAAGGCTGGCTGGCGGGTCTCAAAGTCATCGGTGTCATTGCCGCATTGATTGTGGGCGGCCGTTACCTGATACGCCCGATATTACGTGTCATCGCCAAAACCGAAATGCGCGAGATCTTTACTGCGTTCGCCTTATTGCTGGTGATTTCGATTGCATTGCTAATGGAATCCGTCAATATGTCCATGGCGCTAGGCACATTTTTAGCAGGCGTCTTGCTAGCCGAGTCCGAATATCGCCATGCACTTGAGAGCGATCTGGAACCGTTTAAAGGACTGCTACTTGGCCTGTTCTTTATCGCCGTCGGCATGTCGGTGGACTTCGGTTTATTCCTGACAAAGCCACTACAAATTCTCGGTATCGTCCTGCTGTTTCTGCTGATAAAAATGAGTGTGCTGTACTTTCTCAGCCGTCGTTTTTCAATCCCGAAAGCGCAACGTTCTTTGTTCACATTTTTGCTTGCACAGGGCGGTGAATTTGCGTTTGTGGTGTTCGCTACAGCGACCAGTGCCAAGGTTTTTTCTGCAGAGACCTCCGCGTTGCTGGTCGTGGTGGTCGCCCTATCGATGGTCGCAACACCGCTCTTGCTGGTGATATACGATAAATGGCTGGAGCCGCGCTTGCGCAATCTGGAAAAACCGCCCGAGGATGAAATCACATCGCAAGACAACCCTGTGATTATTGCGGGCTTCGGGCGCTTCGGTCAGATTGTGGGGCGCTTGCTCTATGCGAATCGCATACGATCTACAGTGCTGGATCACGACCCGGACCAGATCGAGTTATTGCGTAAATTTGGTTTTAAAATTTTTTACGGTGATGCTACCCGTGCCGACCTGCTGCATGCAGCAGGTGCCGATAAAGCAAAAGTTCTGGTGATCGCGATTGACGATGTCGAAGATAGTCTCGCGCTGGTCGACATCGCCAAGGAACATTTCCCCCATCTGACCATCGTAGCACGCGCCCGCAATATCAGTCACTGCTACCAGTTAATGGACAGAGGCGTGAATATTTTTGAACGGGAAACATTTGAATCCTCCCTGCAAATTGGCCGCCAGGTATTGCAGCAACTCGGCTTCAGGGCTTATCAGGCACGCCTGACTGCCTTGCGCTTTCGTGAACACAATATCAAGACCATGCATGCTGTATACCCACATTACAAAGATCAGCAGCAAATGGTGTCACTTTCCAAACAGGCGCGAGATGAACTCGAAGAGATGTTTGCCAGAGACCGCGAAGCCCGCGAAGCCCGCGAAGTCGCGCATAAAAATGGCTGGGACGCATCTTAGCAATAGCCACTGGCATGCATGGGGTATAATCTGTTACTTATTTCACTGGGGAGTAGCCCGCTTCAATCATCGGTAAGCTTATCGATATTGAAGTAAACGCATCAACATACTTGACAGCCGTCATGGTGCGTTTGACTGGAAGCCTGAAGATTTTTTCAGCAACAGTCCGGCAAGACCTTTGATATATGTACCTTTTTGACCAGGGATTGGGCGAGAGGTGCATTTATCATTGCTCAACTCGCCCGATCCGCCTATCTCATGGAAGCTTTCCTCGTCTCTGCCTTAGCCATCACCATCGGTGAAATTGGCGATAAAACGCAATTACTCGCGCTGCTGCTCGCTGCCCGCTACAAAAAACCTTTACCGATTATTCTGGGAATCCTGGTCGCCACGCTTGCCAATCACGCGTTGGCTGCATGGCTGGGGCAATGGGTCGCATCCAATGTCTCGCCAGATATTTTAAAGTGGGCACTAGGTTTGTCGTTTCTGGCGATTGCCGCCTGGACCCTGAAACCAGACGAAATGGAAGAAAGCACGCTCAACGAGAGTCGTTACGGCGTGTTCCTGTTGACCTGTGTTACATTTTTTCTGGCTGAAATCGGCGACAAAACCCAGCTTGCAACCGTCGCACTGGCAGCCAAATACAGTAGTCTGGTCTGGGTTGTCGCAGGCAGCACATTGGGCATGCTGATCGCCGATGTGCCCGCAGTGTTTCTTGGCAAGATCGCCGCACCGAATTTCCCCTTCAAGCTGGTGCGCTGGATAGCTGCCACGATCTTCGCCATACTCGGCATCGTCGTCTTGCTTGGCCTGGGTAACCGCTTTTTTTAATAAAGAATTCTATGACATCATTTACCTTGCCTGCCGGCACTCTAGTGAAATACGGCACCATCTCAACCCGGCTCTACCCCATATTGAGAAATGGTATTCATGCCGATGCCCTACGCGCCGGTCTGCATGCCGACACGGATAAAACTAGTGTCGCTGGTGGTATTTATGTCGGCGAGCTGATGGCTTACTTCGCCGCCTGTGCCGCGTTCTGTCAGGCAACCAGCAGTCTTCATGCCGCACATGAAGCAACGCTGGGGAGTTTTGTACAGGCGCTGCAAGATGCTCACGGACAAAAACCACAAATGCCTGAACTGGAAGAAATTGCCTTGCAGGCTGGCTTGCCCGTCATCCTAGAAATCGAACTCGCTGAGGACTGCGTGGTGCATGCCGATGAATTATTTGTCGATGCCGACAAAGCCGAAAGAAGCTGGAAACAATGGCGCAGCGTTGCAATCGTGCGCGACGGTGGTATCCTCGCTGGTTGGATCAAGCAATTTTATTTTCCACGTTTGCTCGACTACAAAGATGTCAGCAGCTCGCGCAATCCGCGCATGCTGGAGCAAACCACGGACAGCGCTCTAATGGTCGGCGGTCTGATGCAGTCGTGGCACAAGGATACGCCGGGGGACTTATTGCTCGCCTTTAAAAAGCAATATGGTCGGACTAACTTTTCTCAAAGCAGTGCCTTTACCGACACAGCTCTGGAACGCTTCTTTAACCTGAATGCGATGCTGGATCCGGCGACACGTTTGTTGAATCAGATGAGTATTTGGCAGGATCTGGATGCACTGGCGAAGAAACAAGAAATCCCGTTGGGATAAATAGTTCAGGGAAAAATCATCACCAGGGTCTTTGACAATCAATGTCATCAGCCCCGGTGATCAGTGCATCAGGTGCCCGGGCTACGCTTTACAAAAAACAAAGCCGCGCCGATCGCCATCAAGACGCCACCGAAAAAGCGATTCTGCTTTTTTAACAAACGCGGATCACGGAAAAATCGCTGCATCGACGACGCAGCAAATGCATAGCTGTGCATCACGACCAGATCAACTGCGTACATCGTCACACCGAGTATCAGAAGCTGCGGGAATAATGGCGCGTCGTGACTAATAAATTGTGGCAGCACGGCGACCATAAAAATAATGCCTTTCGGGTTCGTCGCATTAGTAAAAAACCCTATCAAAAACCGTTTGCGCCAATCCGGTATTACCAGACTCGCCGTCGTTATATTGCCAGCCGCCATCTCGGTGCCTGCTACATCGACCTTGGCGCGCCACTGGCTAATACCGAGGTAAATTAAATACAAAGCACCCACCGTTTTGATGACATTAAACGCCAACTCGGAAGCCATGAGTATCGAACCCACGCCAGCACCGGCGATAGCAAATATCAGCAACAATCCAGCCTGCAAACCCATAATTGTAGCGCTGGATTTTTTGACGCCGTACGACAATCCATGCGACATCGACAGAACAGCACCAGAGCCGGGAGAAATCGCGATCAGACAAGCCGCGAAAAAAAAGTAAGCCAGGTAGTCAACAACATGATGCATCCCAAAGTCAATCAAGCCATCATTTTAACTGGCCGTCGGCATTCGTGTTGATTCATGATTAACGCTGTTTAGTGTTGATCAATGCTGGCTAGCGCTAAGTTGCGCTGAGCAGCACCAACCGAAACCCACGCTAATGACCGCAGAGTAAAGCTTCGGGTATCAGGCAAGAGCTGGTGGTGCCAGGCGGGTAGCAGTTTTTGTATCTTCGGTACGGTCGCATCTGCAATCATCAGGTCGACGTTATTACTCATTGCCAAATGAAAGACATCTTGTTCACTCTTCATCGGAAATACAAAACTTCGCTGTCGCTCAGCATAGGATTCGCCGACTGACACCCGGGCAACATAACGCGAGGTTTGCAGCTCGCGCAGGCAAGCCGTGGCAAAACGAAAACCCATACTGCTATACAAGGTTTCCAGTACCAGCAAAATCATGTCGTTCAACTTGATCTGATCTGATGCCAGCATCTGCGTGACATCCTGCACACCTGCCAGCAAGAGATCACGTGCATTGTGAGGCTTACCGCTGGCATAGCGTTCAGCTTGTTGCATCTGCTCAGAGTCATAGGTCTTTAACAGAAATTCGCTAGGAACTCCCTCGTCCTCTGTCAATGCATCCTCCGTCTGACCGTCGGCAGGCAGGGCTATATCCATGCTCTCGGCAAGCTGCCGGGTTTCTTGCATGACTTTACTTAACAGTTCGTCGAGTTTGTGCTGATCGAGCTATAGAACTTTGCCGAACTTCAGTAGCAGTGGCTTACAAGTTTCGCTCAGATTATCGCTGCCCGTTGTCAGAACCAGTCCTGCCACTTCGTCGCTGAAGCTGGCAACCTGTTTTAACCATTCGTTGCGGTGCGTCGCTTTTTTTTGCTCGCCCATCGGCAGCGGGCCGAGCGACTGAACAATCGATTCGGGGATTTTCCACTCCTGAAGAGCCAAACCGCCCAGCCTGTCGTAGCTGCATCCCATCAGCAAGTTTGCCGCATTCCCTGCATCGGCATGACCACTGAGCAACATTGCCTCAATACGACCGAAAAGAACATGATCGAACGAGGCAACCAACAGGCGCCCGATGTTTTTGAACAAGGCCGCGACTGCTGCTTCTTCTGCATCCTGATACCTGCCGCGCTGCGCCATTTCACGCCCGATGATACTTGCACACAAAGCATGCACGAGCTCCTTGCGTACACTTTGCGCTTGGCTTTTATCTTTAAAACATTCGACCAGAAGCATTGCCAGCGCACTGGTTTTGACGGTGTTAAAACCCAGCAAAAAAATTGCTCTGGAGATGGTCGTAACCGGTACGCCAGCAGCCGTACGGTAATGGATGGTGTTGGAGAGCCGCAGAATTTTCTGCGTCAAAGAAACATCGGCCAAAACAAAATGGGCGAGCTTGGAAACCGAGTCTTCACCGCTGGAGGTAATCTCAATCACCTTGGCAACCGCAGCACCCAGCGTCGGCAATGCCATATCCTCGCTGATTTTTCGCATCAGCCGGTCACGCGGCGACTCGGGAGCATGCTGACCTAAATAAACCGAAGTGTCATTGGACATGAATAAATTCGCTGGCGAAACTGCTGACTGTTATGGAAGTATTCTGTTGGCATAGACATGCTTCTATCAACATGACCACTAGGGCAAATCTGCCCCAGAGGTTTCTTGATTTTGTATTACGGCTACCTTATTTAGTTTTACGCATCACATTAATGCCATATTTCTTTTGCAGATCGTCATACAGACCTTGTATCGCTTTAAGTCGCGGATTCATCGGATCGAGCCGGCGTGCCGATTCAATCAAGTGTTTCGCCTGCTCGCCGATCTGATGATCCCACCCCAGGTTTTCCAGACATTTCAGGGTTGCCAGTGCCGCATTCATCACAACCTGCGGATTGTCCGGCGACTTGCGTGCTGCGGTGGTCAACAATTCTACTGAGCCACGGAAATCGCCCTGTTTGGCTTTTTGCACACCTTGCGCCACCAGATCCATCACTTCTTTTTGACTTTGTTGCGCTAGCTCCTTGCCGAGATGTCCTTTGCCTGCACTCTCAAATACGCCTAGGGCACGCGCCATAACTTTCTGATTCGTCGCATTGCGCATCACATCAAGAATGACCTCTGAGGCCTCACCTTCCTGATTATTATCGAGGCAGCTTTTAGCCAATCCCAGCTTGAGATTGGTGGACAGACCAATGTTTTCTTTACTAGCTGCAACGGCAGCACCCAGCTCTTCTGTCAATCGGGCATCGCCCGTCGAAGCATGAATTTTGGCGGCCGAAATTGCTCTGCAGGCAGCCGTCTTCTTCAGGCCAACCATATTTTTTTCCATGTCACGGATGACGGATTTGGCTTGCTCGGTATCGCCTTTTTTCACCAACGCATCGACCAGCTTGACATGATCTTCTGGGTCACGGAATTCTGAAAATTTAGCTTTCGCAACAACCTTTTTAAAGGTCAACTCGGCCGTCGCCACATCGCCGGTCTCTAAGGCAATCTCTCCGAGCTTGCGCAAGCGGCGTACGGCATGCGGTGATACGCCGACGGCGGTAGTCAATACCGTCTGCGCTTCTGGCAATTCGCCGATTGCTTCGTGGGTCTTGGCCAGCCAGTCGTAAGCGTCCATATACTTGCTGTTCTCTGCGACCAGATTCTTGAGAATCGTCTCTGCTTCCTGGTATTTACCTTGCATAAATAAGGTCTTTGCCAGACCGAGTTTAGCCCAGGCAACGGCCTTCATTTCAAATAACGCGGCGTAAAGCTCTTCGGCTTCGGCAGCTTCGCCAAGGATCACATGCAACTCAGCGCGTAAGCGCATGAAGTCAACCAGATACCGCGGAAAATCCCGTTCGCCGTGATGACAGGCATTGATAGCTTCGACCAGCGCGCCCTGCTCCATCAGGCCATAAACTTCGACGAAGGCTTTACGTTTTTCAATCGCCTTCATCACCCGCTCCAGCAACATGTCTGCGGTAAAGGGTTTGAGCAAATAATCAGATGGCGCCAGCTCTGCCGCGCTCACCACTTTGGCGTAGGCACGCTCAGCTGTGACCATGATAAAAATCGTGGAGAGAGGCGTGAGTTTATGGTGGCGAACATCTTCGAGCAGTTGCTGCCCGTCTTGACCGACACCAAGATCGTACTCACATAAAACCAGATCAAATACTTTAGCTTGAATCGTGCGAATCGCCGTGCCCGCAGTCAGGGCATGTTCAATTTTATTGATACCGCATAAATTCAGCATATTGTGCAAACTGACACGCATACCTGCATGCGGTTCAATGAGCAGTGCTCTAATGTCGGCCAGGTCGCTCATGGGCACTTTCGGGAATATCGTTATTGACAGAACTCATTACAGAGCTAATTACAAAACTGATGCAAATTGATTCCGCAAAGCGCATCGACGAAGACAGTGCAAGGAGTCCGGCGAGGAGATGCGCCACGTAAAAGGCAGTTGTGTGTCAGTCCCATTATGATGATGAAGGTCTGTTATGTCTGTAATGCCTATTATTTATGTTAGTTATTTGCATCTATTATTAATGCGCTTGCCTACATCAGGCTCAGGCTGCATCCGTCTCAGGCAATTCGTTTTCATAACAACGTCAACCAGTGTCAATACTAAGGTGTCGTCGCAATTATGCTAAAACTTTAACCGATTCAGGCAAATCGTGAATAGAAATTGCAGAGTTTTTGCGTCACTGTTTACCAAAATGCCACGTTGTTATTTTTTCGCAAACTCATTTCAGAAAACGCGCAATCAACAGAACGAACAGCGAGAGCAGAATCGTCGAGGCAAACGGAAATGAAAAATTCCGGCCAAACAGCTTAAATCGAAGATCCCCTGGCAAGCGTCCTATGCCTAATTTTTCCAGCCAGGGCAGCAAGCTAGTGAACACAATCAGCGCCAGAAATATCGTTAATACCCAACGTATCATGTGACTGCCTTCACGACTATGGTGCGCTCATTATTCATATACTCCCCTTATGTTTTGATAAAAAAGGCTCATTCCGCCTATATTCATTAGTGCATTAAAATATACTAAGGGTGAGTATAGATAATTCAATCAAGAATCACAGCCGGTGACTGCGATCATGGCGCAATAACTGCGGATCCAGTTCTACGTTGCTGCCGACGATCAGCACTTTGAACAATTCCCCCATCTCCGCTGGCGAAATCAGCTTTTGCAAGGCGTTCGCCTGCGGCAAATACTGCATGGGATCGTCTGCCGGTGTGCGCATCAGGAGTTGCGCAATCCCCGCTTCCAGCAAAAATCCCGCCTGACTCAGATATGCCAGCACCTCCAGCCCTCCGGCCTGCGCTGCCAACGCCATCGCAGTGAAGTCAACGTGCGCGGTAATATCTTGCAAACCCGGCAAATAAAATGGATCAGGATGCGAGTGATGCCGATAGTGACACATCAAGGTGCCTTGCGCTCTTTGCTCCAGATAATACTCATGCGCCGGAAAACCATAATCGAGCAAAATCGCAACGGCTGCGCTACCGGGCGGCACTGCTTCGGCCTCTGCTGCATTTACTGCGTTGGCTAAGGATCCTTGCGAATCTTGCGAATTTTTTTCCCCTGCCGTCAGCATTCCCGCCAGACTGCGCATAAATCCGCTGCTGACTGCATGCAATTCGGTCAGATAACCCAGAGGCAATTCTGCATGATCCGGAATCTGCGCCTGCAATTGCGCCATCAACGCCGCATCACAATCGCGTTCGCTCCAGACAAAAGAGGCTACCGTCGATGCCGCCGCCTCAGTTGCCGAGGCATGAAGAGCTAAAGTATCAGGCGCTGAAGTGTTCCGATCATCAGCCAGACTGACACCGACCTCGCGCCAGCCCTGCTCTGTCTTGCACACCAGTTGCACTGGCATGGCGTCGAGCACTTCATTGCCCAGTACGACGCCGCTGAACGAGGCGGGCATTTGTTGCAGCCATTGCACTTGCGGGAAATTTTTCAGCAAATCTTCTTGCCTTGCTCTGAGCTCACCGGACAATTCCACGATAAAATAGCGCTCAACGGCAATGCCTGACACCTGACATTCTGACAAAAAATCGAAGGCCAGCCGCCCGGTTCCTGCGCCGAACTCCATCACATTGGCACTGGTTTGCGCGAATAAAGCGCCCGCCAATTGCGCCAGAGTCGCACCAAAAAGCGGTGACATCTCTGGTGCAGTTGTAAAATCACCGTCTTTACCGAGTTTTGCGGCACCGCCGCTGTAATATCCAAGATCCGGCGCATATAACGCCAGCTCCATGTATCGAGCAAACGAGATCCAGCCCGCCTGTGCCCTGATGTCTTCGCTGATCAGTTGCTGTAAAGCCCGCGACGCCGCTAGGGCATCGTCACCGGGAACAGGAAGTGAAAGTGGTGGTCGTGGAGAGTGAGGTAGTCGCATACCCGCATTGTATAAAAATCGTCGCCATTGCAGGTGACAATTACAGGATCAATAAGTGAGAAACCAGTGAAAACGCATTTCCATGACTAATTTAATCACCGGCGCAGCAATCAACACAGCGACCGGCGAAAAGCCACGTGTCGCGCTCGTGACCGGCGCGGCAAAACGCATCGGCCGCACGATTGCACTGACGTTAGCGCAGCGTGGCTGGGACGTGGCTGTCCACTACGGACAATCAGAAGAAGACGCGCTGACGCTGGTTGCCGAGATCAAGGCACTGGGCCGTCGTTCGGTTGCACTGCAGTGTGATTTAGCCAATGAAAATGCGGTTCAGGCTTTATTACCAAGAGCGATCGCCGCCTTTGGCAGCGTGCATTGCGTCGTCAACAATGCCTCACTTTTTGAAGAAGACCAGATCGACAGCCTCACACAACGATCGCTGGACAAGCACATGCATGCAAATCTGCTCGCGCCTTTATTGCTGGCAAAGGCCTTGCACGCAGCGACACCGGACGGTCAGCAAAGCTGCGTGATTAATCTGCTGGACCAAAAGCTGCAAAACCTGAATCCTGATTTTTTGTCCTACACCTTATCCAAAGCTGCCCTGCAATGCGCCACCACGACACTGGCGCAAGCGCTGGCGCCAAAGGTGCGCGTCGTCGGCGTGTCACCGGGTATCACAATGGTATCGGGCCATCAGACTGCGGCTGATTTTGCACAGGCGCATCAGGTCACGCCGTTGGGACGCTCCAGCACCCCGGAAGATATTGCACAAACGATTTGCTTCGTTGCGGAGATGCCCGCAATGACCGGCACCACGATTACGGTCGATGGTGGCCAGCATCTGCTGCCGTCAGCACGTGACATCATGTATGTCGTCACGGCAGATACCGCACTACCGAATACCCTACCACCCCTTTGATTGAGTCGACCATCTTATGTTATCTGTCCTCCACTACCCACAACTCGCCGATTGCCGCCGCCTGTTTTTGCGCAACTACGAAATCATGATCAATATCGGCGTGCATGATTTTGAAAAAAAGGGCGAGCAGCGCGTTCTCATCAATGTGGATCTGTATATCCCGCTGGCCTTGTCCACACCGACTGCCGATCATCTCGACGAGGTGGTGGATTATGATTTCATCCGCGAGACTATCGCCCAGCGTATGGCACAGGGTCACGTACATCTGCAAGAAACCTTGTGCGACGACGTCGCCAAACGCATGCTGACACACCCGCGTGTACGGGCAGTCCGTGTCTCGACGATGAAGCCGGATGTCTATCCGGATTGCGAAGGCGTCGGCGTGGAAGTCTTCCAGATTAAAGCGGACATCTGATCGCTCACTCCACCACATCGACTTATTGTTATCCGTATTGTTCTATTGTTTATTACAGAAACTGAAGCACCATCATGCAAGTACAAGAAACCAGCTTTGCCGATCCCGACACCACCGTCACTGAAACTAACGTGACGGCAAGTCAGAAGTCGCAAGAAAAAATCACCTACGAGAACAACAAGCTGCACAAGCGCCTGTGCCGTCAGGTCGGCCAGGCCATCGGTGATTTTAATATGATAGAAGAAGGCGATAAGGTTATGGTCTGTCTGTCCGGCGGCAAGGACAGCTATGCCATGCTGGATATTTTGATGACATTGCGTGAACGTGCTCCGATCAATTTTGAGATCATCGCCGTCAATCTGGATCAGAAGCAACCGAACTTCCCGGATCACATCCTGCCTGCGTATCTGGAGCAACTCGGCATTCCGTACCACATCGAGAATCAGGATACCTATAGCATCGTCAAGCGCCTGATCCCCGAAGGCAAAACGACCTGCTCGCTCTGTTCACGCCTGCGTCGCGGCATCTTGTACCGCGTTGCCGATGAACTCGGCGCGACCAAGATTGCGCTCGGCCACCATCGTGACGACATCCTGGAAACTTTTTTCCTGAATATGTTTTTCGGCGGCAAGCTCAAAGGTATGCCAGCGAAATTGCAATCTGACGATGGCAAACACATCGTGATCCGTCCACTGGCCTATGTCAAAGAAGCCGATTCCGAACGCTATGCGCAGGTCAAGGGCTTCCCTATCATTCCATGTGATTTATGCGGCTCGCAAGAAAACCTGCAACGCAAGCAGATCAAGAATATGCTGCGCGGCTGGGAAAAAACCAACCCGGGTCGCGTAGAAAGTATTTTCTCTTCGCTGTCCACGGTTGCGCCATCCCATCTGATGGACAAGAATTTGTTCAACTTCAAGGATCTGACAATCGATGGCGTCGCCAATCCTGATGGCGACATCGCCTTTGATGATGAACCGTGTGCAACGCCGGACAAAAATGTGATTTCTCTGCATTTTGGTAATGACGACTAAGCTGACACGCAGCTAATTACGTCGTTAATGACATAGCCAATCAACGGTGTGTTCGCCAGATCTGGCGACATCAGCTTGCATGCGCTAAGCGGTCATCCAGTAAAAATGCCACCTCACGGTGGCATTTTTACTGGATGCTGTTATTTGATGCTATTTACATCTTTGCTTCCCTGCTTCTTTGCTCCGTTTATTTACTCACGGATAAAGCAAGTAACTAAGCGAGTAGCTAAGCCAATGAAGCACCTGGCATCAAACAAACGATACAACCTAGTACAAATTATTTGCTTTTCGCAGTTTGTACTGCATCGGCGCTAACACGTGCTGGCGTCGCAGGAGCAAAAGCGACATAAGATTCGCCGCCGACAGCCAGACCGTCGTTACGTGCCTGGCTCAATTCTGCCAGCACTTCTGAGCGTGTTTTACCGTTAGTCGCATTGCTGGTTGCGATCGTTGTGTACGACTCGCCACCGACTTTTTGACCTTCGGCACGAGCCTGAACCAACTCAGCGCGTACTTCAGCAGTCTATTTCGTCATGCTAGGGATAGGGAAGCTAACATACGCTTCGCCACCGACTTGATAGTCGCCTGCAAATGCAGTAGAACCAGTAGTAACACCAGCAGTGATCAGGGCAACAGCAGCAATTAATTGTTTCGCATTCATGATAATTCTCCGATAAATTAGGTTGATGACTCTAGGCAGCGGGACACAGTCCCTATGTTCTGCCTCGGTGAGTCGCGCACTGTTTGCTACTTTTACTGCGGTGTCGTGCTCATCGATGAAGCAAGTCTATACAAGCTGGATCAATCAATAAAGACGACAAAACACAATGAATTGTTGCGCAATAAGGAATAATTGAACAATCCTTGGTGACTGGATAACAAATTTCTGCGCCTTATCGTATGATTTGCTCCAATTCCTCTATTTCCATACGAAACGGATTCTCAATTGCCCACCACCAAATTAGACTCAGGCCAGCTCCATATCTGGCTGGCTGGCGTAGCGCGCAAGGACGCTGCGGCATTTAAATCGCTCTACGAAGCAACTTCGCCGAAACTGTTTGGCTTCGCGCTGCGTATATTAGTTAAGCGCGAACTGGCGGAAGAAGTATTGCAAGAGAGTTTTGTCAACATCTGGAACAATGCCGGCAGTTACCAGTCAAGTCTGGCCGCGCCCATGACCTGGATGACAACCATCGTGCGCAACCGCGCCTTTGACCTGTTACGCAGACTCGATCATGACGTAGAAATTGACGCGGATAACTTCGATATGGATGTCGTGCACGCACTGGAAAGCGGCGAACTCACCACGATACAATCACTAGAAATGACGCAAGACGCCCAGGCGCTCGCGTCCTGCATGTCGCGGCTGGAAGGCTTGCATCGTCAGGCCATGGCGCTGGCGTTTTATCACGACCTGTCACATAGCGAAGTCGCCGAACAGATGAAATTACCGATGGGCACCGTCAAGACATGGATACGCCGCGGATTAGACAAGCTGCGCACCTGCCTTGGCAAAATGGAGTTAGCATGAATATCCAGAACAAGCCCAACCTGCAACAAAAGTTGGCGGCCGAATACGTACTAGGCACCCTGCGCGGTGGCGCACGTCGCCGTTTTGAAAGCTGGCTGACCCGCGACGCCCACCTGCAACAAGTCGTGCGCCAATGGGAAAGCAACCTCTTGCCCATGGCCGAATTCGCCAAAAAAGCGCAGCCCTCCTCCAGCGTCTGGCACGCCCTGGAAAAACGTCTGGGACTCACAACAACATCATCGTCCCTCAGCGAACGCTGGGCCTACTGGCGCAACCTGCGCGAAGATCTCGCCTTCTGGCGCGGCCTCGGCATGGTCTCTACCACTGCCGCAGTGGTGCTGGTCTCGGTACTGATGTCGAAACAGCCGGATCAGGTGCTACCACCGACCAGCAACTACGTCGCCACGCTGTCCGACGACAAAGCGCAACCCATCGCCGTCATCACCGGCGACACCAAACGCAAGCAACTCGTAGTGCGCATCGTTACCGCCCAGAACATCGCCGCCGACAAGAGCCTGGAACTGTGGGCAGTCAGCAAAGAAGGCAAAGTCAAATCCCTAGGCCTGGTCGCCGACAACGGCAGCATCACCCTGCCTATGCCTGAGTACATGAATGCAGAAGCGACACCGCTGCTGGCAGTAACATTAGAACCAAAAGGCGGCTCGGGCAATCCTGACAAACCGACTGGGCCGATTGTGTTTAAAGGGAATTGGTTGCAGATTTAGAGGGGTGTTTGACCTGAATTTGGAGCGAGTGAAGTGGCGGCGAAGATTATTCCTCGACGGTTCAGGGAAGGTTCTTAACTAGCTATGGGGCTCAAATCCAGATGAAGGTTGTCACTATTGATACAGGTTATAAATTTCAAGGACACAGTGAGATTACTGATATTGAATATAAATCTGGACGCTTAGAAATCACTTCGCAATTTACAAGAGAAACTCGAACTGTCCGCGTGCTCTTTCAATACGTCTATGGATTTAGAGTTCTCGACGAAGGTGATCTGTTAGAGTTCTGGCCAGTGTGTTCTACCTCTAGTGGTTGGATATTTCAAATAATTGAGGGCGGTTGGTTTGATCAAGAGCGTCTGCGAACTGGGTTCGTTAGTGGTTATGGAAGAGAATTCAACGAATATTTGATCACAGGCATAAATGAGTGTGTGAGCATTTTTTCTTGGGCTCCTCCTGAACTATATTTAGATACACTAAAGGACGATACTTAAATCGGTACTTAAGTATATTGAAGCTTTTATCTGCAAAACTTTTTCAAGCGGTTGTGCTTCAGCTTCGGAATTTTATGCGCGGTTCTAACTGGCTTTGCTTAACCCTTTATCTATATAAGTCTTGCAGCATAAAAGTGACCCGTCAACCGCATGGACATTGAAGGTGTGATTCTTTTTCAAATTACCGCTAGCTCTGAGTTGCTCATCCCGCTTTGGCGCAGCAATTTGTGCATTCTAGAAAATGGATCAGAAGTGTCCGCTGTCTGAGCGCAGCGAGTTTCGGATACTTCCCATTTTTTAGGATGCCTAAATTGTTCAGGAGCCCGCTCCTGAACCCGTAGGGTAGGACTGTGCGGTCGCCTTCTTTTGCTTACTTTTTTTGGCGAAGCAAGAAAAGTAAGTAGCCGCCGGGCTACCCGCGGCCGGCAATCTCAAAAAAACAGACAAAAGTAATTCTCCGCCACCTATACAGCACAATGCGCTAGGCAAATTGCGTCTGCAAAACATCACTTCGCATCGATACGCCAATTAGCCAACACGACCACCTCATGTTAAAATTTCAACATCACACTATCACCCCACAGGAATTTCCATGAACGTCGTTATTCTCGCCGCCGGTATGGGCAAGCGCATGCAATCTGCTCTGCCTAAGGTCTTGCATCCCCTGGCAGGCAAACCTTTGTTGTCGCATGTGATTGATACAGCGCGTAGCCTCACGAATGACGGTCAGGCCAGCAATATCTGTGTGATCTATGGGCATGGCGGCGATCAGGTACCTGCGGGGATTGCGGCGGATGATTTACGCTTTGCAAAACAAGAGCCGCAGCTCGGCACAGGGCATGCAGTCGCACAGGCGGTGCCGGTGCTGGATGAGAGCGTGCCGACGCTGGTCTTGTATGGCGATGTGCCGCTGACCACGAGCGCGAGTTTGCAGCGGCTGATTGCGGCGGCGGGCCAGGACAAACTGGCGATTCTCACCGCAGAGATGGCCGATCCGACGGGGCTGGGTCGTATCGTGCGTGAGGGTGACAAGATCGTTCGTATCGTCGAGCAAAAAGATGCGAGCGAGTCAGAGAAAGCGATTACCGAGATCAATACCGGCATCATCATCGCGCCGACAGCGCAGCTTAAACAGTGGCTGACGACGCTGTCGAACAATAATGCGCAAGGCGAATACTACCTGACCGACATCGTGGCGCGTGCCGTGGCAGACGGCGTGCCCGTGGTGTCAGCACAGCCCGATGCTGTCTGGGAGACGCTGGGCGTGAACAGCAAAGTCCAGCTGGCCGAACTGGAGCGCATCTATCAGCGTAATCTGGCGCAAAAATTACTGGAGCAAGGCGTCACACTGCTGGATCCAAACCGCATCGATATCCGAGGCAGCCTGACATGCGGACGCGATGTAACGATTGATGTCGGCTGCGTATTTGAAGGCAAAGTCAGCATCGAAGACGGCGTGCAGATTGCCGCGCATTGCGTGATCAAGGATGCGCATATTGCTGCCGGTACTGTGATCAAGGCGTTTTGCCACATTGAGGATGCAACTGTCGGCGCGCAATCGCAGATCGGTCCTTATGCACGCCTGCGTCCGGGCACAAGCTTGGCAGAAGACGTGCATATCGGGAATTTTGTCGAAGTCAAAAACAGCCAGGTCGCAGCGCACAGTAAGGCGAATCATCTGGCTTACATCGGCGATGCCACTATCGGCAGTCGCGTGAATATCGGTGCCGGTACCATCACCTGCAATTACGACGGCGTGAACAAATCCCGCACCATCATTGAAGATGACGCCTTCATCGGTAGCGATACGCAACTGGTGGCACCGGTCCGCGTCGGCAAAGGTGCGACTCTGGGAGCAGGCACAACGTTGACCAAAGATGCGCCGGAAGGCAAATTGACGGTGTCCCGCGCCAGACAAGTCACCATCGACAACTGGCAGCGTCCGGTCAAAATCAAGAAGTAAAATTGACCATTAAAATTCGGTATTAAATTAGACATCAAGTTAGACATTAAGTTAGGCATAAGCTTAAGAAATACCTAGTCGCCATCAAGGCATCAGCACACTGGGGGAGTCATATACTCCCCCTATTTTTTATCAAAAACAGGCTTACCCGCATTGTTTAATTGGTGCGTTGAAATATACTAGAGGTGAGTATATTTAATTATGAGGTGTATTGACAGGTGTACCGGCGCAGATTATGGTCTGATAAAGTGCATAAGTGCCTGCCATATCTTGTCCGGTTTTTGCATCATCGCTGTCACTGCCATACTATTAGCATTGCCACACCAGTGCGATTCTTTCGTTTTTTTCGTGAGCCCGCCATGAGATCAGTTGTCCGGACGTTTTTTCAGTTTTTTGCTCTGCTGTACATTGCCAGCCTCAGCGGCCAGCTTGCTCTAGCGGGTGATTTTGAGGACGGCGTCGCTTTTTACGAAGATGAACACTACGTCGCCGCTTTTGCCGCCTTTAGCAAAGCAGCCGCCAAGGGCAATGCCGATGCGCAATTTAATCTCGGCATGATGTATGTGAACGGAGAAGGCACGCAGCGCGATTATAAAAAAGCGATGGCGCTGTATCTGGAATCGGCAGAGCAAGACAATGTCCGGGCACAAGTGAATCTGGGGCGTATGTACGCCAAAGGTTTAGGCGTCACACAGAATTATGGTCAGGCAATCTCATGGTATAAAAAAGCTGCTGAAGCGGGCTATGCCGATGCACAATATAGTCTAGGCGTGATCTATGCGAGTGGCATCGGTGCGCGGCAGGATTTCCGCATGGCCTTATACTACTTTCAGCAAGCGGCCGATCAGGGTAACGCCAGCGCGCAATACAATATTGGCCAGATGTATTTCAAAGGGAATGGCGTCAAACTCGATTATGTCGAAGCTTATAAATGGTTCACACTGGCAGGTAGCTACAATGATGCGGTGTTTTATCGCCAGTATGCCGAGCGTAAAATGAGCAAAGAGCAAATCGCGGACGCCAAACGACTGGCCGCAGAATGGAAACCTGAGACGGAAAAATAATCAGAATTCAACAGAAAACTGCCTGCACTACTTTATAAAAATTAACAAATTACCGTTTCACCAACCTAGCGTTCACTCAAAGAATTACCGCAAAGCAGCAACATCTCTGTTGTTTCCACGCCCGCAAGCCGGACCACCTGGCCCCTTCGAAAGCAAACTGAAAGCTTGTGATCGCTACCATTTGCCTTGACTGTCGCACATTAGAAACTATAACTAAGACGCGTACATCCTTGCTGAACCCGACGTCTGACGCCCTACTTATCCAGAGGGAGATTAGACATCCGCGACTAGTCACATCGTAAGACATCGTTGTCATCGCAGTCATAGCACTTCAGCAAGTTCGGCATCACTCACCGGTTTGTCACTCATAATTATCAGGAGACTCCTCATATGAAACGTAAGGCCATTTTCCAAGCCGTCAGTATCGCCATTCTGGCGTTCGCGGCAAGCGCGGCATCAGCGCAAAGCAATGTCACCATTTATGGTTTGATCGATGCCAATATCGGTTACACGAACAACTCCGATGCGTCCAAATCTAGTGTCTTCAAGGTCAACAGCGGCGGCATGAACACGTCACGCCTTGGCTTTCGCGGCACAGAAGATCTGGGCGGCGGACTGAAAACGGTCTGGCAATTAGAAAGCGGCGTGATCCTAGATACTGGCGCAGCAGATGGCGATATCTTTGGCCGTCAGGCGAATGTTGGCTTGCAAGGTGATTTCGGTCGCGTTGTTGCCGGTCGTTCTTACAGCACGTCGTATGATTTCATCTTGCCATTTGACCCGATGGGCTATGCGCCGCAATATTCATGGGCAACCTCTGCCGGTACAACTGGCGCACGTAAAGACGGTATGCTGACCGGCACATCCAACATGATCAAATATCAGTTTGATGGCGATGGTTTTAAAGTCGGTGCGACTTATGGTCTGGGCGAAGTTGCTGGCGATACGACGGCCAGCGCTAAGTACTCTCTGGCTGCCAGCATGACGAGCGGTCCATTCTCCGCCGTCGCAGTGTATGACCAGGTTAACGGCGCGCCGGCAACGAACGGCAATATTGATAAAGCAAAGACAATCCATCTGGCAGGCTCATATCAGATCGATGCAGCGAAATTGTTCCTCGCCTATCGCAATTACAAAAAGACACTGGCATCCGGTGCAACCGACCTGCGCAGCGATTTGTTCTGGGCTGGCGTGAATTACCAACTGACACCAGAATGGATACTGACAGGCGTGTACTACTATCAGGATATCAAGAACCTGCCAGCAGGTACCGATGCTGATCCGCGTATGGCTGTGGTCCGTGCGCGCTATGCCTTGTCCAAGCGCACAGACTTGTACATTGCCGGCGCTTATGCCAAAGCGTCTAACAATAAACTGGTCGGCGTATCCCGTGATGATGCAGGTTTTGGTTCATCCCAAAATGCAGCGACTGTGGGCATTCAACACCGTTTCTAAGCACAGGCAGTTAGTAAAAGGCGGCATACTTGTAACAAGTATGCCGTTTTTTTATTTTCTGAAAAGCCATACGCCATCTAGCCACCCCTACCCCATTTGTATTTGATATGCCGCTTGAAAGTTGATCACTAAAATTGACAATTACCGATTGACGACCGAAATTAATACGTGACAAGCTTACCTGCGGTTGCCCATATAATATGCCGCATCCGTGTAGTCCCGTGACTCAGGGGTATCGTCAAACCATTTCATTTTTTGTACAACAAGGGAGAAATTAAGATGAAGCGCTATTGGATAGCAGGCTTATTAGGAGCCACATTACTGTCACATGCCTATGCAGACGGTCCCGCGCACTGGAGCTACACCGGGTCTCATGACGCCCGGCACTGGGCAGAACTTGATCAGAATTTTGCTACGTGCAAACTTGGCAAAGTCCAGTCACCGATTAATATTTTGACCAAATCAGCAGAAAAAGCAGCACTACCGGCCATCGGCTTTGCCTACAGCGCTGGCGCTGCAGAAGTCATCAATAACGGTCATACGATCCAGGTTAATTTACCCGCTGCCGGTAAAGCGAGTTTTGATGGCGTCGATTACCAATTGCTACAATTTCACTTTCACACACCGAGCGAAGAACGTATTAACGGCAAAGCCTACCCTCTGGTCGCTCATCTGGTACACAAAAACGTCGATGGTAAATTAGCCGTCGTTGCCGTGTTGTTCAAACTAGGCAAAGAAAATACCGCATTGAAATCAGTCTTTAACACCTTGCCGGCCAAAGAAGGCGATAAAACAGCACTCGACGGTATGCTCAATCCAAGCGATATGTTGCCAGCTGATGCTACGTACTACGCTTTTATGGGTTCGCTGACAACGCCACCATGCAGCGAAGAAGTTCGCTGGCAAGTGTTGAAAACACCGGTTGAAATTTCCAAGACACAACTGGCACAATTCAAAAAATTGTATCGAATGAATGCGCGTCCGGTACAACCTCTGAATGGGCGCAAAGTACAGGTCAGTCAATAAGACCGTGGGGACTGATTCAGGCAATTAATACAGATAGTTCGCTAGGGCCTGACACCGGATACATCATGCATCCGGTGTCTTCTCTTTTAATGCGGCCGGACTTCTTTTTTCAGTGCCGCCATCGTCATTTTTTCGACCAGCCCCGGTGCTAACAACTTCAACCAGCGACCTAGTTTACCTTTGGCGGACATGACGACATCGCGCTGTCTTTGCTCCATGCCTTTGATGATCAAACCTGCACATTCTTCGACCGACATCGCGTCATCTTCCTTCAGCCCGCTGCTACCGGCGGCAACACCTGCGGCGTTATAACCACGATAGCGGATTTGCGTCGCGACCACGCCTGGATAAGCCAGCGTGACAGATACGCCTGCGTCTTTGACCTCGACACGTAACGCCTCAAAAAATCCATTCATCGCAAACTTGGTCGTGCAATACGCGGTACGCCCTGGCACACCCATCAGTCCGGCCAGTGACGAAACCGCCACGATATTCCCGCGTGCCGCCTTGATGTGCGGCAGCGCTGCATGAGTACACCAGACACTGCCCCAAAGGTTGATGCGCATCAGATCCTCGTACCAGCCGAGATCCTTGACGTCCTCCAACAAGGCTTGCGCCGACTTGCCTGCGTTATTAATCAGCGCATCAATCCGTCCAAATTGCGCGACGGTCTTTTCAACCAAAGCAATGCATTGGGCTTGCACACCAACATCGGTTTGCACCACCAGCGTGGAGCAACCGGATTGCTGACAAGTCGCGGCAACGGCGTCCAGCATGTCGGTATTACGCGCTGCCAGCACCAGAGCTAACTGACTGCCACCGCTAAGCGCAAGCTGGCGGGCAACTTCTGCGCCGATCCCGTCAGAAGCGCCCGTAATGATGATGACCCTGCGTTGCACGCTCATAATTTGTAGCTTTCATCAGCGCGGTCGATTTTGCGTATCAGCGACGGCCAGACAAAGGCACCGCCAAGCCCACCGGTCTGTACTCGCATCGCTTCTGCTACGCCTTTGACGATCAGCGGGTTTACCTGCGTCAATTCACCGCCCGCCTGCGCCGCCAGCTGGATCTGGCAAGTTGCTTCGAAGGTGTACATCGACAGGAACGCGTCGGCAATCGATTTACCCGCAACCAGCAAACCGTGATTGCGCAGCATCAGAAAATTTGCGTGCCCCATGTCAGCTTGCAGACGCGGTTTTTCTTCATCCCGAAACGCCACGCCCTCATACTCATGATAAGCCAGCGAGGCAAGTACAAAGGTCGATTGCTGCGAAATCGGCAGGACACCGCATTTTTGCGCGCTGACAGCAACTCCGGCGCGGGTGTGCGTGTGCAAGACACATTGCACATCGTCCCGGGCCTCATGCACCGCACTGTGAATCACAAAACCGGCAGGGTTAACTGGGAAAGGACTATCGATGATCTTGTTGCATTGCTGATCAACTTTGACCAGTGATGAAGCGGTGATTTCATCAAACATCAAGCCATAAGGATTGATCAGAAAATGATGCTCAGGGCCGGGGATACGCGCACTGATATGGGTGAACACCAGATCGCTCCAGCCATACATGGCAACCAGTCGGTAGCAGGCAGCAAGGTCAACGCGGATTTGCCATTCTTCGGCGCTAACCTGGTCTTTGACTGAGGGAATATGCATTGTGTCTCCTGATGGAATTGATAGAAATTAAATAGGAACGAACAAGGTTTGAAATAATGTATTCAGACTAATCTTGCAACGCTACTTTGTAAATCGTATTGCGTGGCCGCGCCAGAACACGTCCAAGCATCGGCTCGAATTCGCTGATCGGCAGCGTCTCGGCATTCGCATCAAACGCCGGATTGTCATACAGCTCGCAGAACTCAGCAGTCCGGTCAAAATGCGCATGGCCTCGAAATTGCTCCCGCATATCCCTGTCCATGCCGATGTGATGGAAGAAGTAATGCCCCTGAAAAATCCCATGATGCTGCACCATCCACAGATTCTCCTCAGCCACAAAAGGCTTGAGAATCGCCGCAGCAATATCCGGATGATTGAAGGATCCCAGCGTATCGCCGATGTCGTGCAGCAAGGCGCACACCACATATTCATCATCGCGCCCGTCGCGCCAGGCACGGGTGGCGGTCTGTAATGAATGGGTATACCGGTCGATCGGAAAGCCACCGTAATCACCTTGCAAGATTTGCAGATGCCGGATGACGCGCTCAGGCAGCGCTTTAGAAAACTGCATAAACTCGGCGCCGATAACTTGCCAGTCCTGCTGGGTACTGTCCTGCATGCGGACAAAATTTGCGTGATTTGCCATGTGTCTCACTCCGTGGATAAGGATGTTTTTTGAACCGTTTCGGTTTCGTATTGTGCATACACCTTACAGCCACGTTACACTAACAACTGTCAAATTTTTTACAATTTAACTTTTCTTACCGTTAGCACCACCAATGAAATCCCATCTCGATCTGATGAGCGACCTGTCTGCCCATCCCTGGTTTGGCTCTCTCCCTCTGCGAGACAGAAAAGTCATGCTCAATGCTGCCGAGTTATTACGGCTGCGCCCCGGCGAAATGCTGTTCAGGCAGGGCGATGCGCCGGGTGGTTTTTATGCTCTGCTGAGCGGCACCTTAAAAATGTCCACACTGAGCGAGGATGGCAAAGAGGCGATCCTGGTCGTGCTGGAAAGCGGCACCTGGTTTGGCGAAATCTCGCTGATAGATCATCAGCCGCGCACCCATGACGCGACGGCGCTGGGTGAGGCTGAGATACTGGTATTGCCCAATAATGTGTTCCAGACACTGATGCAAAAAACCGCATTTTCACAAGCGATTGCACAGATGCTGGCGGGCAGGATACGCCTGCTGTATGGGATAGTCGAGGATGCGACCTTGCGCTCAACCCGTGGTCGGATTGCACGTCGCCTCCTGCTGTTCGCACATGGCGACGCCTCGCTATCTAGCAATGCCAGGCCGCGGGTACCAGTCTCGCAAGAGGCGCTGGCCATGATGCTGGGAATTACACGACAGACTTTATCGAAAGAATTAAAGCGCCTGGTTGAGCGCGGCATTATTTGCTTAGGATACCGATATATAGAAATTATTTCCGCCGAAAACCTGCTTCGGGATAGCCGCGAACCATAGATACAATAGGTTCATCTTGTACAGGACTACAGACACTTGACGAAAGTTAACAAACTTCTGAACAAGTTTTAAGGTATCTTTTACGTTATTTTTGCATTACTTCACATTAAAGCTGCTGCCGATGCGCCAACGATTTCTGCCTGGACTCCCTCTGATCGCCGCCCTCGTTCTTGGCGCTGGCAGCCATGTTTCACATGCGGCAGATTGCTCCAGAACTGTTAACGTGCCCGTCTCTGCAACAGGTCAAAGTGTGACAATCAACGGTGACGTCATTGGAGGTATTTATCCGGATATTCTTCGTAGCATTAAGGAAGGCTGCACCTTTGTCTTAACCCCTGTACCGAGAGCACGTCTTGAATTGATGTTTGAAACTGGTAAAGCTGATCTGCTTATCCCAGCAAGTAAAACACCAAGGCGCGATGAGTTCGGCATATTTATCCCACTCGTATACAACCGTGCGACGCTGATTTCAATCGATCCTACCCGCCTTCCGATTAAAACCGCACAAGAATTATTAGACCGGCGAGATATCAAAGTAGCAGCAGTACGAGGCTATGATTATGGTCCGGCCTATCTGGATCTGTTGAAAGAGCTAGGCAAACAAGGGCGGTTAGCAATGGAAGCTGATCCCCTATCGGTAGCAAGAATACTAAAATCTGGGGTCGTTGATGTGGTTATTATGGCGCCATCCATCCTTGCGGGTGTGATCATGTCAGATGGTCGGGTACAGGATATGCTGGAGAAATTGCGATTCGAGCCGATCAATGAACTACCGTGGGGGGGACAGCGGCGTGTATATATCAAAAACATCACTCAGCGCAGAGGACAAAGCGGCGCTAAAAGACATTCTAGAACGTGCAGCAAAATCCGGCGCGGTCTGGAGAGGCTTTCAACACTATTACCCGCCAGCGATATTAAAAGAAAGCATCAGGCCACGCTGATAAAAAGCTGATGAGGGGAGAGCTTATAACACCATCCTTGTCTCAAATTTGCTGCGCAGTATAGAAAAAAAACTCCGCACGTTCCGCACATTCGCCTGCCCCGCAAACAAGCGATGCGCGAGCACATGATAGGCCGCCATATCCGCCACCTGTATCATCAGCACAAAATCCGGTCCCGGCGACACCCGATAACATTGCTGCACCGCTGGCTCTTGCCCCACCCATTTTTCAAACGCGACCAACTGCTCGCTGGCCTGATTGTCCAGGGTGATTTCTACAATCGCGGTCAGTCCGAGTCCGATTTTTTCTGGCGATAAAATCGCGACCTGGCGGGCAATGACACCCTCGTCAATCAAGCGCTTGACCCTGCGCAGACAAGTCGGCGCCGAAGCATGCACCCGCTCTGCCAAGGCCTGATTACTCAGTGAGGCATCCGACTGCAACTGTTGAAGTATGCGTTTATCTAGCTCATCCAAGAGCGTAGGCGTGTTTTGATCCGGCATAATTCGCCACAAATAGGTATTTATTGAAATAAAATTTCATATCGATATTGCATATTCATTTTAATTCAAATTATTCATAATTTTGACAGTTAATTTCATACGATATGACTTACGATGATAAAAATTCAGAAGATTAGTAATTTTGCAATTATATTCAGCTCATCAGTAAATTTCGACTCTTCGTCTCGATCAACATTTTTAATCAGAGGTCATTATGTGCGGCATCGTCGGCGCAGTAGCGCAACGCAATATCACTCCTATCTTGCTCGAAGGCTTAAAGCGCCTCGAATACCGCGGCTATGATTCTTGCGGCGTGGCGCTGCATGTCGACGGTCATCTGCAACGCTCACGCAGCACCTCTCGCGTCGCCGAATTGCAGGCACAAGTTGAACAAACTGGTCTGGCCGGCTTTACCGGTATTGCGCACACCCGCTGGGCAACCCACGGCGCGCCTTCATCTGCCAATGCGCATCCGCATTTTTCACGCGATGGCGACAATGCACGCATTGCACTGGTTCACAACGGCATTATCGAAAACCACGAAGAATTGCGCGCTGAGCTGACTGCTGGCGGTTATGTCTTTGAGAGCCAGACCGATACCGAAGTCATCGCGCATCTGGTCGATCATTTATATAACGGCGATTTGTTTGAGACAGTCCAGATCGCCGTCAAACGTCTGACCGGCGCTTTTGCGATTGCCGTATTTTGCCGTGACGAACCGCATCGCGTCGTCGGCGCACGTCAGGGTTCACCGCTGATCGTCGGCGTCGGCCAAGGCGAGAATTTCCTCGCGTCCGATGCCATGGCATTGGCAGGTACTACCGATCAGATTATTTATCTGGAAGAAGGCGACGTCGTCGATCTGCAATTGCAACGCGTCTGGATCATCGATGCAGCAGGCAAGCAAGTGCAACGAGAAGTACGTACCGTCCACGCCCATACCGGCGCAGCCGAACTCGGCCCGTATCGCCACTACATGCAAAAAGAAATTTTCGAGCAACCACGCGCACTCGGCGACACGCTCGAAGGCGTGACCGGCATCATGCCAGAACTGTTTGGCGACAAAGCCTTTGGCGTTTTCAAACAAATCGACAACGTCCTGATCCTCGCCTGCGGCACCAGCTATTACGCCGGCATGACAGCTAAATACTGGATAGAATCGATCGCCAAAATCCCGGTCAATGTCGAGATCGCCAGCGAATATCGCTACCGCGACAGCGTGCCCAATCCCAACAGCCTGGTCGTCACTATTTCACAAAGTGGCGAAACCGCCGACACCCTCGCTGCACTCAAACACGCACGCGAACTAGGCATGCCGCACAGCCTCACCATCTGCAACGTCAGCACCAGCGCCATGGTGCGCGAATGCGCGCTCGCCTACATCACACGCGCTGGCGTCGAAGTCGGCGTTGCCTCCACCAAAGCATTTACGACGCAACTGGCCGCGCTATTTTTACTCGCGCTGACACTGGCCCAGAGCAAAGGTCGCCTCAGTGACGAGCAAGAAGCCGAACACATCAAAGCACTGCGCCATCTGCCCGTAGCCATCGCCGCAGTCCTCGCGCTAGAGCCGCAAATCATCGCCTGGGCAGAAGAATTCGCCCGCAAAGAAAACGCCCTCTTCCTGGGTCGCGGCCTGCACTACCCAATCGCGTTAGAAGGCGCGCTCAAGCTCAAAGAAATCTCCTACATCCACGCAGAAGCCTACCCTGCAGGCGAACTCAAACACGGTCCGCTCGCGCTCGTCACCAAAGAAATGCCGGTCGTCACCGTTGCACCAAAAGACGCACTGATCGAAAAACTCAAATCAAACATGCAAGAAGTCCGCGCCCGCGGCGGCGAACTCTACGTATTCGCCGACGCCGACTCCCGCATCACACCAAGCGAAGGCGTACACGTCATCCGCCTGCCAGAACACTACGGCATGCTGTCACCGATCTTGCATACGGTGCCATTGCAATTGCTGGCGTATCACACGGCGCTGGCAAGGGGGACGGATGTAGATAAGCCGCGGAATTTGGCTAAGTCCGTGACGGTGGAATAGGTGGTTTGGACTTCCCCTAATTTCGTAGACAACTCTTAACTTCCAAATTGTTGTTGCTCGAAAGCTAGGGGACTCATCTGATTCAAATGACTATGTCGCCGTTTGCGATTGTAGAACACTTCGATGTAAT
>NZ_JBMPPN010000031.1:0-38724 GCF_049340165.1 Undibacterium sp. Xuan67W | reverse complement strand
CAGGGTGCGCACGGCATCCCGTATCTATTCCAAATAACTTTTACTCAGCGAATAGTTGCTTTTGTAAGCATTCAATTTTCATCTATTGAATGAATCCTTATGATACAAGGGTGCGCCATGCGCACCGTTTCGTTTTTGTGCGGATGATACCTTGTTGCATCATTGATGCGTATGGCGCACCCTACGAACTCACCCAGTTTAATCGCGGAGTAATTGTGTGATTAAAACCAAAACCCGCAATCTCCATGAGCCTCTTAGCCTGAAATGCCTCCAAGAGCCGCACCAGCATTGCGGGATCTGTTTTGACATTCCATCAGGCTTAATGCGCTTCTTCCCAGTTATTTCCTACGCCAACTTCTGCTAACAGTGGCACATTCAAAGTAGCCGCATTGGCCATCAATTCTGGTAATTTACGTTTGACCAATTCCAGCTCTGCGTCCGGTACTTCGAGCACCAGTTCATCATGGACTTGCATGATCATTTTAGATTTTAGCTGGTCGGTTTCTAGCCAGTTTTGTACGGCGATCATGGCGAGTTTGATCAGGTCGGCGGCGGTGCCTTGCATTGGGGCGTTGATCGCTGCGCGTTCTGCACCCTGGCGGCGGGGGCCGTTGGGGCTGTTGATTTCTGCCAGCCAGAGGCGGCGGCCGAAGACGGTTTCTACATAGCCCTGGGCTTTGGCCTGAATGCGGGTGTCGGCCATATATTGGGCGACGCCTGGGTAGCGCTGAAAATATTTATCGATATAGCTTTGGGCGGCGCTGCGCTCGATGCCGAGGTTGCCTGCGAGGCCGAATGCGCTCATGCCGTAGATCAGACCGAAGTTGATGACTTTGGCATAGCGGCGTTGTTCGCTGGTGACTTCTGGTAGCGTGACGCCGAAAATTTCGGACGCGGTGGCGCGGTGGACGTCTTCGCCATCGGCAAAGGCTTTAAGCAGGCTGGCGTCGCCGGAGATATGCGCCATGATACGTAGCTCAATTTGTGAATAATCGGCAGAGACGATGTGGCTGCCGGCCGGTGCGACGAAGGCTTCGCGGATGCGGCGACCTTCGGCGGTGCGTACGGGAATGTTTTGCAGGTTGGGGTCGTTCGATGCCAGGCGGCCTGTAACGGCCACAGCTTGCGCGTAGTTGGTATGAACCCGGCCTGTACTGGCATTGACCATCTTGGGTAGCTTGTCGGTGTAGGTCGACTTGAGTTTGGCGAGGCCTCTATATTCGAGCAACACTTTGGGCAGCGGATAATCTTCGGCAAGTTTTTGCAATACTTCTTCATCGGTCGAGGGCGCGCCGGAGGGCGTTTTCTTGACGACGGGCAGGCCGAGCTTGACGAAGAAAATTTCACCGAGTTGCTTGGGTGAATTCAGGTTGAATGGTTGCTCTGCGAGTTCATACGCTTTCTGCTCTAGTTCCAGCAGGCGCAGGCCGATTTCATGGGATTGCGCATTGAGTTTGTCGGGATCAATGCGGACGCCGTTGCGCTCAATTTTTTGCAGCACAATCGAGGTTGGTAATTCAATGTCGTGATAGACCCGCAACAGCTTGGCATCGTGTGCGATCTCTGGCCACATCGCCTGATGCAGTTGCAAGGTAATGTCGGCGTCTTCTGCCGCGTAATGAGTGGCGCGGTCGAGGTCGACTTGATCGAAACAAATTTGCGATGCGCCTTTGCCGCAGACTTCTTCAAAGCTGATCGTTTTTTTGCCGAGATGGCGTAGTGCCAGACTATCCATGTCGTGCGATTTATGCGATTCAAAGACGTAGGATTGCAACAGGGTGTCATGCGCAATGCCACGTAAATGTACGTGGTGATTGGCGAAGATGTGGCTGTCGTATTTGAGGTTTTGCCCGACTTTGGCTTTGCTGTCGTCTTCTAGCCAAGACTTAAGTTTTCCTAATACGAAGTCGCGGCTGAGCTGTTCGGGGGCACCTGGGTAGGTATGCGCGAGCGGAATGTAGGCGCCGGAGCCGGCGGCGCAGCTCAGCGAGATGCCGACCATTTGCGCGTTCATCGGCTCCAGCGATGTTGTTTCTGTGTCGATGCAGGTGAGGGCGGCTTGATTGATGGTATCGAGCCAGCGATTGAGTGCCTCTTCGGTCAGCACAGTTTCGTAACTGGCGGCATCGGTAGTGGTCGGTGCGCCTGGCGCAGCGCCGGATGTGCCATCGCTTGCGGGATTGCCGCCAGCGTCGCCATCGTTACCATTGCTGTCAAACAGACCGCCTTGTGGTGACGCTTGCTTTTTGCTGGCGCTGGCAGTGGGTAGCGGCGTTGCACCTGCCGTCGGATCACCGGACAATTCACGTAGCCAGCTTTTAAAGCCATAGCGGGTGAAAAACGCCAGCATGGCCTCTTTGCTTTCTTCTTTGGCGATCAGCGACTGGTCGATGGAGATGTGATGTTCGGATAAATCGCAATCGGTTTTGACCGTGATCAAGACACGACCTTGCGGCAGCCAGTCTAATGCCTGACGCAGGTTATCGCCGACGACGCCTTTGATTTTGTCGGCATTGGCGATGACGCCGTCGAGGCTGTCGAACTCGCTTAACCATTTGACGGCGGTTTTCGGCCCGCACTTGGTAACGCCGGGTACGTTATCGACGGTGTCGCCGATCAGCGTGAGATAGTCGATGATGCGGTTTGGCGGTACGCCGAATTTGGCGAGTACACCGGCTTCGTCGAGCTTCTCGTTGCTCATGGTGTTAATCAGGGTGACGTTGGCATTGACCAATTGCGCCAGATCTTTGTCGCCGGTGGAGACGATGGTGTTCATGCCACGTGAAGTGGCTTCGACTGCTAACGTACCGATCACGTCGTCAGCTTCGACGCCTTCGACCATCAGGATCGGCCAGCCCATGGCGCGGACGGCTTCGTGGATGGGTTCGATTTGTAGGCGCAAGTCGTCGGGCATCGGTGCGCGCTGTGCTTTGTAGTCGGCGTACAGGTCGTCACGGAAAGTTTTACCCTTGGCGTCGAACACGCAGGCTATGTACGCTGCCGGATAATCATAGCGTAATCGGCGTAACATATTGATCATGCCGTAGATGGCACCTGTTGGCTCACCTTGAGGATTGCGCAGATCGGGCATGGCGTGAAATGCGCGGTAGAGGTAGCTAGACCCATCGACTAATAACAAGGTTTTTTGCATAAGGATAACGGTAATGAATGACAGCGGAAAAAGGATATTGAAATTGCGCCAGATGATCGATAACGATAAGACTACGGCACTCAGGGCGCGTGAATCCTGGCATATGTTCACGATTATGGCAGAGTTTGTCGAGTCCACGGAGCGCCTGTCAGGGGTCGGTCCGGCTGTAACGATCTTCGGATCAGCCAGAACGCCAGTCGATGATGACAACTACCTTAAATGCGTTGATGTGGCCCGTCGCTTGTCAGATGCGGGTTTTGCGGTGATTTCGGGCGGCGGTCCTGGAATTATGGAGGCGGCGAATAAAGGGGCTTACGACGGAACGTCTGCTTCAGTGGGCCTGAATATTGAATTGCCGCACGAGCAAAAAAATAACCCATGGCAAAACATTACTCTGACCTTCCGGCATTTTTTCGCGCGTAAGGTGGCATTTGTGAAGTATGCCGATGCTTATGTGATCTTTCCGGGCGGGTTTGGCACGATGGACGAGCTGAGCGAAGTATTGACCTTGATACAGACGGGTAAATCGCGGCATATTCCTGTGATTTTGGTCGGGACGAGCTTTTGGCGTGGTTTGCTGGAGTGGATAAAGACACAGATGGTCGGCAATGGCATGATCGATGCGAGCGACCTGAATTTGGTACAACTGATTGATGAGCCTGCGAATATTGTTGAGGCGATTTTTGCATTTTACGAGGCGCATGATATTGAGCCATCGGATGAAGAGCGTCAGCGCATGTTGTATTTATAGTCCGTGATTTGGCAAAAATTTTGCCGTTTGAGCTCTCTCTGTGCGATGCGCAGGGATATTGCTGTGAGCACGCACGCCGCTTTGTTACAATGTGTGCACGTTGCAACCTAAATGAGTACACGCTTAAAGTGATTATCATGAAAAATCTGTCCCACACATCTACCGTTGCGCTGCTGTGCCTGAGCGCTGTTTTGTTGCCTTTTTCTGTCACTGCCCAGACTGCTGCTAAGTCAGATTCCAAGCCAGACTCTTCTCCGCCAAAACTGGAAAAGATTGAAGAAGTACCTGAAACCGGCGTTAAGATCGCGAAACCTGAAAAGCAAAATCAAACGACTGAAAAACGTGTTGGCGGCAAAGTCACTGAAGTCCAGGTCAAAGCGGGTAAGAGCAATTACGTAGTCAAGCCGAATCAAGAAATTGGTAATGCGCCAAAAGGTACGGTGCAGGGTGACGCTAACCGCGGTGCGCAGTGGTCGGTACTGCAATTTGGTGGTAAAAAAGAAAGTAAGGAAGTGGAGCCTGTTCCCACCTTGCAGCCAGCGCCCTCAAAACCAGCGGCGACTGTTACTGGTACTGCTGCCAGTTCAGCTGCGAGCTCAGCAGCTAGCATGCCGGTTAAAAAATAATTCGTACCGGATCTGAACAATTCCCAGGCAAATCTTGACTGGATTTTAAGCAGATCCTAATCAGAATCTAAAACTCTACGCAAAATGGCAGTATTTACATCGGTAAGTCTGGATGATCTTCGTCCTTGGATGACGCAATTCCCTCTTGGTCAGGCATCGGCAATCAAGGGGATTGCGTCCGGGATTGAAAACAGCAATTTCTTTATTACGACAGAATCCGGTGAATTCGTTCTGACGATTTTTGAAAATCTTAGTTTTGAACAATTGCCGTTTTATCTGAAATTAATGCGCCTCCTGGCTGATCGTGGTGTGTTGGTTCCAGCGCCGATCGCGAACGATCGCGGTGAGCTGGTCGTTGCCTTACATGACAAGCCCGCCGCAATCGTGAGCAAACTAGAGGGATGTTCGCAAATGTCGCCAGCGCCTTTGCACTGCGCCGAGGTTGGTGCGATGCTGGCGCGCATGCATCTAGCCGCGCAGGATTTCGAGATACGTCAGCCTAATCTGCGCGGTCTCGAATGGTGGAATGCGACGACACCCGTAGTGTTGCCGTTTTTATCGGATGCGAACCAGCATTTATTGCGCGCTGAAATGCATTTTCAGGAAACCTTCGCGAGTACGGCGGTTTATCATGCATTGCCAAATGGCCCTGTCCATGCGGATCTGTTCCGCAACAATGTCATGTTTAATGGCGATAAGCTGACGGGATTCTTTGATTTTTATTTTGCCGGCTGCGATACCTGGATTTTTGACGTCGCTGTGACGGTGAATGACTGGTGTATTGATGTGGCAACAGGTGAGCTAGATGATGCGCGGGTGACGGCTTTGCTGGCGGCTTATCATGCTGCGCGCCCCTTTACTGAGGGTGAACGTGCGGCATGGCAACCGATGTTGCGTGCAGCAGCACTGAGGTTCTGGCTGTCACGCCTGTACGACTTTTATTTGCCGCGTGATGCCGAGATGCTCACGCCACACGACCCCGGCCATTTTGAGCGGATTTTGCGTTTGCGTGAATCGCGCAATGCGCCAGCCTTACCTGTAGCCTGATGATGAAACTGAATTCGAGTAGTGGCTGGTTGTGGATTAAAGACGGTTTTCGGTTATTTCGTCAGCAACCGGTAGAGATGCTGGCCCTGTTTTTTGCCTATATGTTCCTGACCATGGGAATAGGTTTGATTCCGGTGCTGGGGCAATTTATGCCTTTAATACTGGTACCGACATTTTCCATGAGCTTCATGCAGGCTTGTCGCCAGATCGAAGCAGGGCAGCGAGTGCATCCAAATGTGTTACTAACGGGATTCCGTTCGCCAGCCTTGCCACGCTTGCTGATGCTGGGCTTGCTCTATCTGCTTGCTGCAATGGTGGCAATCGGCGCTTCGGCACTGGTGGATGGTGGTGCGTTCTGGGATTTTTTGACGAGCCAAAAACCGATTAATCCTCAGGATCCTAAAAGCATGCCGGATACAGCGATGTTCTGGGGCATGCTGTGTTCTGCCATCGTTTATTTGCCAGCTTTAATGGCGTTCTGGTTCGCCGCACCGCTGATCGCCTGGCAAAATATGGGCGTTGGCAAGGCCGTGTTCTATAGTTTTTTTGCCGTGCGAGGTGAGGGCCGTGCCTTCACTGTTTATGGCCTGGCATGGCTGGTGCTGGGCGTATTGTTGCCCATGGTCTTGAGTCTGATGGTGGCAATTATCGTTGGCAAGGCGATTGCGGTGGTGATCATCATGATGCCGGTATCGCTCGCATTAACCGTTGTGATGTATTGCTCGTTTTATCCGCCCTACACCCATGTCTTTGGAAAGCCTGATCAGGCGAATCCAGAATAAAACAAAAAAGCGTAGTCGATCATGACTACGCTTTTTTGTTTATCCCTTCGTTTTTTTGCTCGCCGGGCGCTGATTATGCCGCGATCTGATGTTCAGACGGCATATCGATGTCTTCGATAATTTCATAGGTATGGCTCATGACCGCGGTCTTTTCCAGCATGATTGATGCCGAACAGTATTTTTCATGCGAGAGCTTAATTGCGCGTTCGACCAGGTTGGGTCTCAGGTTGCGACCACGAACGATAAAGTGGAAATTGATTTTGGTGAATACCTTGGGTTCAGTTTCTGCGCGCTCGGCCTGAAGTTGGACTTCGCAGCCGCGGATGTCCTGTTTGCTTTTACGCAAGATCAGTACGACGTCATAGGCTGAGCATCCGCCCGTGCCAAGTAAGACCATTTCCATAGGTCGAGGTGCGAGGTTGCGGCCACCACCTTCAGGTGCGCCATCCATCAAAACTGCATGACCTGAGCCTGTTTCTGCCAGAAATGACATGCCGGACAAGCCGGTCCAGCGCACTGTTGCTTCCATGTTTCTCACCTGTAAAATGAATTGATTTGAGTAATTAGCGTAATTTCAGCTAATTGTAACGCAGCAAAACAAATCACATAGAGCGCACAACAATCGTGAAAGCGTGGACATAAGGGACGTGGCAAAACGGAAATGGGGTGTATTTTGGATGATTCGTTAGCAAATTTTCATTGAATTGTAAATAGATGAAAATATTTTGGTCTTTTTACCTTGCACTGCACAATTTATTGTCCTATTATTGACTCATCGGTTAGTTATAGCGCATTAATTGGTGCCGGTAACTGATCACGCAATTGTCTCCTCCGCCTCCTAGGTGGATTCAACCCGAAGCTCAGACTTCGGGTTTTTTTTGCCTTTTTGCTGCATTTTCTGCCTTTCATGTGCTCATTTTTTAAACAATGCTTGCACTAAGTCTTTGAAAATACTATAATTTCCGATTCTCTATTAGCCCAAGAGAGAAGTTACAAGGGAGAGTCTGCCAAGCAAGGTCGGCAGAACCACCAAAGCAACCAAGATTACAGGGCGTTTTTAACTCTTACTAGGATTCATCATGAAAACCTTTTCCGCAAAAGCACATGAAGTGCAGCGCGACTGGTTCGTGATTGACGCGACGGACAAAGTACTCGGACGTGTTGCCAGCGAAGTGGCACTCCGTTTGCGCGGCAAGCACAAACCTGAATTTACTCCTCACGTTGACACGGGCGATTTCATCGTCGTTATCAATGCAGGTAAACTGCGTGTTACAGGTACTAAAGCTCTGAACAAGACTTACTACCGTCACACTGGCTACCCAGGCGGTATCTACGAAACTAATTTCCAGAAAATGCAAGCGCGTTTTCCAGGTCGTGCACTCGAGAAGGCTGTTAAAGGCATGTTGCCTAAAGGTCCACTCGGTTACGCAATGATCAAGAAGCTGAAAGTGTATGCTGAGGCAACTCATCCGCACACTGCGCAGCAACCTCAAGTACTCGACATCTAAGGATTAGCCATGATCGGTAATTACAACTACGGTACTGGCCGTCGCAAGAGCGCAGTTGCTCGCGTCTTCCTGAAATCCGGCAGCGGCAAGATCGTTGTGAACGGCAAACCAGCAAACGAATATTTTTCTCGTGAAACTGGCCTGATGGTCATTCGTCAGCCTTTGGAATTGACTAACCACCTCGAAACTTTCGATATCATGGTTAACGTCCACGGCGGCGGCGAATCCGGCCAAGCTGGTGCAGTTCGTCACGGTATCACTCGTGCCTTGATCGACTACGAAGCAACATTGAAGCCAGAGCTGTCAAAAGCTGGTTTCGTTACACGTGATGCACGTGAAGTTGAACGTAAAAAAGTTGGTCTGCGCAAAGCACGTCGCGCAAAACAGTTCTCCAAGCGTTAATCTCGCGGACTCTGTCTCTGAAAGCCGTCAGGTTAATAGCCTGGCGGCTTTTTTCTATTTTAGAGTCTTATTTACAATTTCTGGCACCTTCTGCTGCTAGAATACGAACAAAATTTCTGTCGAGGAACATACGATGATCAAAATAGGCATAGTCGGCGGTACCGGCTACACGGGTGTTGAACTGCTGCGTTTGCTATCCGCACATCCCGATGCGCAGTTGACAGCGATCACATCGCGTAAAGAAGATGGCCTGCCAGTTGCTGATATGTACCCGTCCTTGCGCGGCCATGTTGATCTGGCTTTTTCTTCCCCCGACAAAGCAAAATTGACCGAATGTGATGTCGTATTCTTCGCGACGCCGCACGGGGTCGCCATGGCTCAGGCGCCGGAGTTGCTGGCTGCAGGTGTCAAAGTGATCGATCTTGCCGCAGATTTTCGACTGCAAGACGTTAGCCAGTTCGAGAAATGGTATGGCATGCCACACAGCTGTACCGAAATTCTCAAAGAAGCTGTATATGGATTGCCAGAGTTGAACCGTGCCAAGATAAAGACTGCCCGTGTGATTGGTAACCCCGGCTGCTATCCGACGACCATGCAATTAGGTTTTTATCCTTTATTGAAAGCGGGCGTGATTGATGCGGGCAATCTGATTGCCGATTGTAAATCCGGTGTCTCCGGCGCAGGACGCAAGGCTGAAATGAGCTTATTGTTTTCAGAAGCGAGTGACAGTTTTAAGGCCTATAGCGTTTCTGGTCATCGTCACATACCTGAGACCATAGAGCAATTACAGGCCATGAGTAGCGAAAAGATCGATTTGCTATTTACGCCGCATTTGGTCCCGATGATACGCGGTATGCATTCGACGCTTTATGGTCGTTTGACCAGCGACATCAGTAATGAAACCTTGCAATCCTTGTTTGAAGATGCCTATAAAGATGAGCCTTTCGTCGATGTCATGCCATTCGGCAGTCATCCGGAAACGCGTTCTACACGAGGTTCAAATATGTTGCGCCTCGCGTTGCACCGGCCAAATAACGGTAAAACGGTGGTGGTGCTGGTGGTGCAGGATAACTTGGTCAAAGGTGCGGCAGGGCAGGCGGTGCAGTGTATGAATATCATGTTTGGCCTGGACGAAACAACGGGTCTGAAACATGTTGCGGTGATGCCTTAAGATGAGCCGACGCTTAGGACCACGACGCCTGGTCGATTCCAAAATGACGATACGCCAGGATCAGCCCTGGCCCGTCAAATTGGCGATTGTTGCTGTCATTATCGGTCTGGCGGGAGCGGTCGCCTTATGGACCTATGATCTGGGCCGCAGTTTTGCATTCGGCCCTAAGATTAAACCGGAAGAAGTCGAAGCGCTGCACAAGCAAATCGATGAGCTGAAAGTCGAGCGCGATAAACTCGCCGCGCAGGTAAATACCTCTGACAGCCAGCAAAATATCGAGAAATCGACGCAAAAGCAATTGACGGATCAGGTTAAAAATCTGACTTCAGAAAATCTGAAGCTAAAAGACGATCTGGCTTTTTTTGAGAGCCTGATGCCATCTGCCACCGGGCCAGAGGGAATTACCCTCCAGAGAGTAAAGGCAGAAATGGTGACGCCGAACCAGATGCGTTACCGCGTTCTGGTAATGCAAGGGGGCAAAGGTGGGCGGGATTTTGTTGGAGATTTGCAATTATCTCTAACGCTGGCGCAAGGCGGCAAACCTGTTATGATGCAATTCCCCGATCCGAAGACGGGCGAAGCTGGTAAATTAAAATTGTCATTCAGGTATTATCAGCGACTCGAAGGTGTGGTGACCCTACCGGAAGGCGCAACGGTCAAGTCGCTACAGGCCAAAGTGATGGATAAAGGCCAGTTACGCGCCCAGCAATCGATCAATTTGTAAGGGGTTTTCCATGTTTAGTCGTAAAAGTAAAAATACCATTGATAGCCTGATTGGTGTATCCAGCAGCATTGAGGGCAATCTGCATTTCAAGGGTGGTTTGCGCATCGATGGCCACGTAAAGGGCAATGTCATCGCAGAGGCCGATGAATCCAGCATGCTGGTGATCTCGGAGCAGGCAAAAATTGACGGAGAGGTCCGCGCAGGACATGTGGTTGTCAATGGCGAAATCAATGGCCCGGTATTTTCAACTGAATTGCTGGAGCTGCAACCCAAAGCGCGTATCTCAGGTGATGTGCACTATAAAGCCCTGGAAATGATGAACGGCGCTCTGGTGTCGGGCAAATTGACCCATGATCAAGCAGCCGAGCCCGTCTTGAAACTTGCCTCATCTAATAATTAGAATCATCGCTAGACTTATTCTCGTCAAAACACGCGGGCGCATATAGGTCTATAATAAAGCCTTGTCAGAACAGTAGGAGCGCGAAATGAATGCCGTAGCCGAAATGCCAGCACCGATTATTTTTACTGAAAGTGCGGCCGCCAAAGTGGCGCAATTGATTGAAGAAGAAGGTAATCCTGATTTGAAACTGCGCGTCTTCGTCCAGGGTGGCGGATGTTCAGGTTTTCAGTACGGTTTTACTTTCGATGAAATTGTGAATGAAGATGATACTGCCATGACCAAAAATGGCGTGCAGCTGCTGATCGATTCCATGAGCTACCAATATCTGGTCGGCGCAGAGATCGACTATAAAGACGATCTGGAAGGTGCGCAATTTGTGATCAAGAATCCAAATGCGACAACAACCTGCGGTTGTGGATCATCTTTCTCCGCATAATGTTGGTGAAATTTGAGTGAAAAAAGGGATGCTGCGGCATCCTTTTTTTACGCCTGAAAATTATTCAGCGCACGCCTTTGCAACAATTCATCCCAAGTATGACGACTTTGATTACACTGAAATAAAAAGGAGTCGCTATGTCTCAGACAGTAATTGAAAATTTACCTCTAAACCAGTCGGCACCACAGATAACACTACAACCGGGTCAGCAACACCAACAGCGCCAACTTGCTGTGGTTACTGCATTGCGAACAATTTTGCCTGAACGTAGTGTGCTGTATCAGGAGGAAGATACGAGACCTTATGAGTGCGACGGATTGGCAGCTTATCGCCAGCTCCCTATGGTTGTATGCTTGCCCGAAAATGAGCAGCAAGTAATTGCCGTTTTAAATATTTGCCGTGAGCTCAACGCCCCAATCGTACCGCGCGGTGCCGGTACAGGACTCTCTGGTGGTGCGATGCCCATCATTGATGGGGTTGTATTATCTACAGCAAGACTGAACAAAATTATTAAAGTTGATGCGTACTCGCGCACTGCAATTGTCCAGCCGGGCGTACGCAATCTTGCTATTTCAGAAGCCGTCTCTGCTTTAGGTTTGTATTACGCACCAGATCCATCTTCCCAAATCGCTTGTACGATTGGTGGCAATGTTGCGGAGAACTCTGGTGGTGTGCATTGTCTCAAATACGGCTTAACCGTCCATAACGTTTTACGCGTTCGTGCTATCACCATTGAGGGTGAGGTAATTGAGTTAGGGGGCGAGTCATTAGATGCTCCTGGACTTGATCTCCTCGCAGTATTCATCGGTTCAGAAGGAATGCTCGGGGTCGTTACCGAAGTCACCGTTAAATTAGTTCCGAAACCACAAGCTGCACGGGTAATCATGGCCTCGTTTGACGATGTAGTGAAAGGTGGTAATGCTGTCGCGAATGTGATTGCTGCCGGGATTATTCCAGCGGGATTAGAGATGATGGATAAGACCTCGTCACGCATGGTAGAGCCGTTTGTAAAAGCGGGTTATGACGTTGATGCTGAGGCGATTTTATTATGCGAATCTGACGGTACGGATGACGAAGTAGAGGAAGAAATCCAGCGTATGTGTGCAGTGTTGGAAAACGCAGGCGCTACCGCCATTGCTGTTTCTCAAAGTGAAGCGGAGCGGCTTCAGTTTTGGTCCGGTCGTAAAAATGCATTCCCTGCTGCAGGCCGTATCTCTCCTGATTACTACTGCATGGACGGCACGATTCCTCGCAAAAATCTTTCCCAAGTATTGTTGGGCATTGCTGCAATGGAACAAAAATATGGCTTGCGATGCGCCAACGTATTTCATGCAGGTGACGGTAATTTGCATCCTTTGATTTTGTTTGATGCAAACAAGGAAGGCGAGTTTCACCAGGCCGAATTATTTGGTGCGGAGATACTGGAATTATGTGTAGAGGTTGGCGGCACGATCACTGGCGAGCACGGCGTAGGCATAGAAAAAATCAATTCAATGTGCGTACAGTTTTCTACCGCAGAGCTAGATGCATTCCGGGCGGTAAAGCGCTCGTTTGATACTGCCTTTTTGCTTAATCCTGACAAGGCAATTCCGACCTTACGTCGCTGCGCTGAGTATGGGCGTATGCATGTCAAACGTGGACAATTGAAGTTCCCAGATTTGCCGCGATTTTAGACGCCCATATTTTTTGCGCCTTCTGGCGAGAAAATGGCTGGAGAGCGCCAGAATATGTAGAGGACTAATTTTAGAAATTTATTTTCGAATAGATACAGTATTCAGATGAGCAACAAGATAAATATAACAAACGTGACGAAGCAATATCGCTGATATGGAAAAAATTCTACAAGACTTTCGCGAACGCATTCAGGCTGCTTCAAGGTACAAGACTGCGCTTTGTATCCAAGGTGGTGCCAGCAAAAGCTGGTATGGGCAACATGGCGTTGGCGAGCTGCTAGATACTCGTGCTTACTCGGGTATCGTTGCATATGAGCCGACTGAGTTGGTCATTACGGCGCGTTGTGGCACTCAGCTGGCGGAGATCGAAGCCGCTTTGGGTGAGCACCATCAAATGCTGGCATTCGAACCGCCACACTTTACCCAGCATGCCACCTTGGGAGGTATGTTGGCCTCAGGTCTGTCAGGTCCACGGCGGGCAACTGTTGGCGCGGTAAGAGATTTTGTATTGGGCGCCAGTTTGATGGACGGGCGTGGAGAGCTATTGCATTTTGGCGGACAGGTAATGAAGAATGTCGCCGGCTATGATGTCTCGCGATTGCTGGCTGGTTCGATGGGAAGCTTAGGGCTAATCACAGATATGTCGATTAAGGTCTTGCCTAAGCCCTTTGCCGAGACCACACTGGTATTTGCTTTGTCGGAAGCCGATGCGCTCTCTCGCTTGAATCAATGGGGCGGACAGGCCTTGCCCATTTCCGCTAGCGCCTGGCATGTTGGACGACTGATGCTGCGGTTGTCTGGAGCGGAAGCGGCAATCCATTCAGCAAAAAAATCTCTTGGCGGCGAAGAGGTCAGGGATGCTGCAAGTTACTGGAACTCTTTACGCGAACAGACGCATGAATTTTTTTTGCAGGGTGAAGAGCATGGATTATGGCGCTTGTCTTTGCCAAGTAGTGCAGCACCCTTGCAGTTGACAGGCAAATCGTTGATCGAGTGGGGTGGCGCGCAGCGCTGGCTATTCACTGACGAAAGTCCACAACGTATTCGCGATGCCGCGCGTCTAGCCGGTGGTCATGCGACCTTATTCCGAGCTGGCGATAAGTCGTTGGGCGTGTTTGCTCCATTAGCGCCCGCAGTTGCAAAAATTCACCACAACCTAAAAGCAGCATTCGATCCAGCGAGAATATTTAATCCCAGACGCATGTACCCAGAACTGTAATTCGAAAACTATGCAAACCAATCTCGCTGACTTTATCAAAAATACCCGCGAAGGCAAGGAAGCCGAGGACATTTTACGTAAGTGCGTTCACTGCGGCTTTTGTACCGCTACTTGCCCTACCTATCAATTGTTGGGCGATGAATTAGACGGTCCGCGCGGACGTATTTATCTCATCAAGCAAGTATTGGAGGGCAAACCTGCCACCGTAAAAACTCAGCAGCATCTGGATCGTTGTTTAACTTGTCGCAATTGCGAATCGACTTGTCCCTCTGGTGTGCAATATGGACGACTAATCGATATTGGCCGCAAGGTGGTAGAGGACCAAGTCCCGCGACCAATGGCGCAACGCTTAATGCGCACAGCACTCAAGCAGATATTGCCGCGACAATCTATTTTTAATCCAGCGATGAAGTTGGGGCAAACAGTTCGTCCTTTATTGCCAAAAGCACTGCAGAATAAAGTACCTGTCGCGCGAGCTGCAGGCAACTGGCCGCAAGCCCAACACGTGCGTAAGATGTTGCTACTGGATGGTTGTGTCCAGCCCGCGATGTCGCCAAATATCAATGCTGCCACTGCCCGCGTGTTAGATGCCTTAGGTGTACAACTGATCGTCTCACCAAAGGCGGGCTGCTGTGGTGCAATTCGTTTTCATCTCAACGATCAGGACGGTGGTCTGGAGGATATGCGCCGTAATATCGATGCCTGGTGGACGTATGTGGAACAGGGGGCAGAAGCCATTGTGATGACCGCGTCGGGTTGTGGCGTCACCGTAAAGGACTACGGACATTTACTAGCGCATGACAGCATTTACGCAGAAAAAGCTCAACGCATCTCAGCAATGACGAGAGACTTAAGTGAAATATTGCCAGAATTTGAAGCCGAACTAGTCAGCAAACTTCAAGGAAAAATCGCCCAACGTATTGTCTGGCACCCTCCGTGTACTTTACAACATGGTCAACAAATTCGTGGCAAGGTCGAGGGCTTGTTACGCAGTGCTGGAGTGGATGTGAAGCTATGTGCTGATAGTCATTTATGTTGTGGTTCGGCTGGGACGTATTCCGTATTGCAGCCCGAACTGTCGTATCAATTGCGGGACAATAAATTACGCAATTTGCAGGCTACTGGAGCCGAGATTATTTTATCGGCCAATATTGGCTGCCTCACACATTTGCAATCAGGTACCAGTACACCAGTGCGACACTGGGTGGAATTGCTGGATAGCGCTTTAAAAGACAGCAAATAATCATGATACAAACCTTCACTATTTTGCTGATTTTTCAGTGCTTAGGTGAAGGCTTTGTGCATCTTGCCGCACTGCCAATACCTGGGCCGGTGGTCGGTATGTTGTTGTTATTCTTTTTTTTACTTTTAAAAAAAGATGTTGCACAAAAAATGGCGCCGACCGTCCAGGAATTTTTACGTCATCTTTCTTTGTTATTTATCCCTGCCGGGGTTGGTATTATGGTGTACGGTCAGCGGGTACTGGATGAGTGGTTACCGTTACTGTTAGCTCTCTTGATTAGTACGGCACTTTCAATTGTTGTTACTGCAGTAGTCGTGCGGTGGCTGCAAAAATGAACACTCACTTTAGCGATTTTGCTGAACTCAGCAATCTGTGGGTCTATTTAGCAGCATCTCCCTTGTTGGGATTGACTGCCACACTATTGGCTTACCAATTTGCTTATAAATTGTATGAGAGAGCAAAGTTCAGTCCGCTGGCTAATCCAGTTGCGATTGCTGTTATTTTATTAGTCTTACTACTGACACTTACTCATACACCCTATAAGACGTATTTTAACGGCGCTCAATTTGTCCATTTTTTATTAGGGCCGGCGACAGTCGCGTTGGCAATTCCTTTGTATCAACAGTTGGGCAAACTTAAGCGCGACTGGTTTGCATTCTTGATGGGAGCTTTACTCGGAAGTGCAACAGCGATCGTTAGTGCGATGTGCATTGCTTGGCTATTCGGCGCTTCAGCAGTGACTATTTTGTCCATCGCACCAAAATCCGTAACGATGGCCATTGCGATGGGGATTACAGAAAAAGTAGGCGGTTTGCCGTCCTTGACTGCTGTGCTGGTGATGATTACTGGCATTCTGGGGGCGACGATGGCGCGTGGTCTGCTCAATCTGGCCAGAATTAAAGACGAGAGTATAAGAGGATTTGCGCTCGGCGTCAGCGCTCATGGGATCGGTACGGCCAGAGCGTTTCAAGTGAGTGAACAAATGGGCGCATTTGCTGGTTTGGCGATGGGCATTTCTGGGCTACTGACTGCGTTGATTTTGCCCTTTGCGCTCCATCTCGCCAAACTCGTTTGATCCGTTTATTCGGACAGCAGTTTTTCTATATCTGCCACCAGTTCGGCCGGTGTTGTTAGCGGCGCATATCGATTAAAAACGGTACCGTCTTTTTTGATCAAAAATTTAGTAAAGTTCCATTTGATTGCTTCACTACCGAGCAATCCCGGGGCTTTTGATTTCAGGTATTGATATAGCGGATGAGCGTCTTTGCCATTGACATCAATTTTGGCAAATAGCGGAAAGGTCACGCCATAATTCTTCTCGCAAAATGAGCCTATTTCATCGGCTGTACCGGGTTCCTGGTGGCCGAACTGGTTACAAGGGAAACCGAGCACTTCGACGCCTTTGTCGCGAAACTGCTGATAGACGGCTTCCAGTCCTTTGTATTGTGGAGTGAAGCCGCAATTGCTGGCAGTATTCACGATTAGCAGCACTTTGCCCTGGTATTGTTTCAGATCTACAGGCTGGCCTTGCAGGTTATCTGCATTAAAGTCGAGTGCGCTCATACAATTCCTAAATGTGATGTGCCTGCGCTGAGGTCACGGTTTTTAGCTTCTTTACCTTTGAGCATAATTGCCAGACGCAATTCATTGACGGAGTCGGCATTGCGTAAAGCATCTTCGTACGTGATTAGATCGGCTTCGTGCAGATCAAATAGCGCCTGGTCAAAAGTTTGCATACCGATTTCGCGAGATTTTTTCATGATCTCTTTAATCTCGTGAACATCTCCTTTGAAGATCAGGTCAGAGACTAAGGGCGAGTTCAGCATAATTTCAATCGCTGCGCAGCGCCCCTTTTTGCCACGTAGTGGGATCAGGCGTTGAGAAATAACAGCTTTCAAGTTCAATGACAAATCCATCAGCAATTGCGCACGACGTTCTTCCGGGAAGAAGTTGATAATACGATCCAGCGCCTGGTTGGAGCTGTTTGCATGCAGGGTCGCCAGGCAAAGATGGCCGGTTTCTGCAAACGCAATCGCAAAATCCATGGTCTCACGGTCACGGATCTCACCGATCTGAATCACATCCGGTGCTTGGCGCAAAGAGTTTTTCAGCGCGGCACCCCAGTCTTCGGTATCGATACCGATTTCACGTTGCGTGATGATGCAGTTGCCGTGCGGATGCACATACTCAATCGGATCTTCAATCGTAATGATGTGACCGTAGCTATTCGCATTGCGATAGCCCAGCATTGCCGCCAGAGAGGTTGATTTACCAGAACCAGTTGCGCCGACCATGATGACCAGGCCGCGCTTGGTCATGGCGACGTCTTTCAGATGAACGGGCAAGCCAAGTTCTTCCATAGTCGGGATCGCTGTCGTAATCGTACGCAGCACCAGACCTACCCGGCCTTGTTGCATAAACGCAGAAACACGAAAACGTCCCATCCCCGCGGGGTTGATCGCAAAGTTACATTCTTTGGTTGATTCGAATTCAGCCGCTTGCTTGTCGTTCATGATCGCACGTGCCAAATCAATGGTATGCGCCGATGTCAGCGGCTGATTCGATACCGGTGTGACCTTGCCATCGATTTTGAAAGCAGGAGGAAACTCTGCGGTGATAAATAAATCGGAGCCATTTTTACTGAGCATCAAGCGCAGTAAATCATGCATAAATTTGGTAGCCTGATCGCGTTCCATCGTAGTACGTCCTTAATTCAAACTGATTAGCCGGAGGCTTTTCTGACGATTAGCCAGGGAAGTTATCCGGTGTTTTTGCTGCTGCTCTTGCGGTTCCGACAGAGATGACATTGCGCTTGACCAGTTCTGTCAGGTTTTGATCCAGAGTTTGCATGCCCATATTGCTACCGGTCTGGATAGAGGAATACATCTGTGCAATTTTCGCTTCGCGGATCAGGTTACGGATCGCGGGTGTACCAAGCATAATCTCATGTGCCGCGACCCGGCCTGTACCGTCTTTGGTCTTGAGCAGGGTTTGCGAAATAACGGCTTGCAATGACTCAGACAACATTGAACGTACCATTTCTTTTTCTTCTGCCGGAAATACGTCGACGATACGATCAATAGTTTTAGCAGCAGACGAGGTGTGCAGGGTACCAAACACAAGGTGGCCGGTTTCGGCGGCAGTCAGGGCGAGGCGGATAGTCTCCAGATCACGTAACTCACCGACCAGAATAACGTCAGGATCTTCACGCAGCGCTGAGCGCAGCGCATTGTTGAATGACATCGTATGAGGCCCGACTTCACGTTGGTTGATCAGGCATTTTTTTGACTCATGGACAAATTCGATAGGATCTTCGACCGTCAGAATATGACCGTATTCATTTTCATTGACGTGATTCACCATCGCTGCCAGCGTAGTGGATTTACCGGAGCCGGTTGGTCCTGTTACCAGCACCAGACCCCTTGGCTTGAGCGAGAGCTCAGCAAAGATGCGGGGTGTATTTAACTGTTCCAGACTGAGAATTTTGGATGGAATGGTACGCATTACAGCGGCTGCGCCACGTTCCTGGTTAAATGCATTCACACGGAAACGTGCCAGACCCGGGATGGAAAACGAGAAATCGCACTCCAGCGTTTCTTCATAGGCTTTACGCTGTGAGTCATTCATAATGTCGTAGATCAAACCATGGACATCTTTATGCTCAAGAGGTGGCAAATTAATGCGACGCACGTCACCATGCACACGTATCATAGGCGGTAAGCCAGATGACAGATGTAAGTCGGATGCGTTGTTCTTTACGGAGAACGCGAGGAGTTCTGAAATGTCCATTTATAATTCCGGTGATGAAATGATTTGCGGTGGCGTGCACAGAACTCTGATGCAATCGCACTGATCAACCTACAACTTATGCAATCCTGGCGGGACTTTTTGCCTGAATCCGGTCCCAGCTATGTTGCAAAATCAAGTATCTCGATTATGTCCTTAATATCAAGCAACTTGCAAGCCGTGCGTGATGATTTACGTGCCGCTGCCTTAGCCTGCGGTCGCGATCCTCAGGGGATTGCGCTGCTCGCCGTTTCTAAGACTTTTGATGCTCAGGCGGTTATTGATGCTGCCAGCACCGGGCAGAGCGCCTTTGGCGAGAATTACCTACAGGAAGCACTGGATAAAATGCAGCTGGTGCGCAGCCTGAGACCGGATTTGTTGCTTGAATGGCACTTTATCGGGCCGATTCAAAGTAACAAGACTCGCCAGATTGCCGAGCAATTTGATTGGGTACACTCTGTTGACCGAGATAAAATTGCCAATCGCTTGTCGGAGCAGCGTCCTGCGGGCAAACCTCCCTTGAATATTTGTCTGCAAGTGAATATCAGTCGTGAAGCAAGTAAAAGTGGCGTCATGCCAGAAGAAGCACTCGCACTGGCGCAGCATATTGCACAATTGCCGCACTTACGCCTGCGCGGGCTGATGGCGGTACCTGAGGCGACGGAGGATGAGTCGCGTCAGCACCAGCCGTTTCGCGAATTGCGTGAGCTACAGGAAAAAATTCAGGCTGCTTTGCTCCCCTCAGGAATCACTTTAGATACATTATCGATGGGCATGAGTGCTGACAGACACGCGGCGATTGCCGAGGGCAGCACGATGGTGCGGATAGGATCGGCAATTTTTGGAAAAAGAGCATATGCAAAATAAATTGAAAATAGCATTTATCGGTGGCGGCAACATGGCCACGGCCCTGATCGGTGGTTTATTACCTGAAGTAACCGCGCCAGAGTATGTGCATGTGGTAGATCCTTATCAGGAATCGCTTGATAAACTGGCTAAGCAGTTCGGTGTCAGTACGGCATTGCAGATTGATACCAGCATTGAAAAGGCCGACATCATCGTTTTATCGGTAAAGCCCCAGCAGCTCAGACAAGTCGCAGAAGCGCTTGTGCCTTATGTGTCCGCCCAATTGATCCTGTCTATCGCCGCAGGTATCCGCTCGGTGGATATCGCTCGCTGGTTAGGCTATCACAAAATTGTCCGTAGCATGCCGAATACGCCCGCACTGATTGGTAAAGGTGTGACGGGTTTGTATGCGACCAGCAGTGTCTCGCCTGAGCAAAGAGAGGCTGCCGATCACATTATGCAAGCCGTGGGATCGACAGTGTGGCTGGATGATGAATCTTTGATTGATGCGGTGACTGCTGTTTCCGGGAGTGGTCCAGCCTATGTATTTTATTTTATCGAGGCGATGCAGCAGGCCGCGCTGGAATTGGGGTTACCGGCAGAGCAGGCGATGCAATTGGCAATGGCGACCTTTGACGGTGCGACTCAGCTCGCTTTGAAATCAACAGACTCCGTTGCGGTGTTACGTGAGAAAGTGACGTCTAAAGGCGGTACAACTTATGCGGCACTAAGCAGTATGGAGGCACATGGTGTGAAGACAGCAATCATGCAAGCAGTCAAAGCCGCTGCCGCCCGCGGTAAGGAATTGGGGGATGAGTACGGGGCTCAGAGCTGATGATGTTTTAGCTTTAATCTTGCTTAGGTTGGTTCGAATTTTTCAAAACAGGCGCGAGGTTTTGCCAGATATTCCAGGCAATCAGTCCTGTTTTGAGTAGCCGCCACATACGGCGAGGCTTGACGATCAGCGTCGCAACTGCAAAACCAATCCCTAACGCGGGCTGCTTTTTGATTTGCTTCACAACCTGCAGACCGAGATCCGCAAATTGCAGGGATCGCCTGATCTGTTGTCCATGGCCGGCGATTACTTCGCGCTGAACCTGAGTCTGAGCCAGTAGTTGCCGGCGGCGTTCTGCGAGTTGTTGGCTCAGTTTAGGCATGGCGATCAGAGTGATTCATCTGTTGCGCTGCTATCGCGCAAAGCGGATGCATCTTTACGCAGCTCTGCCAAGGTACTGGCTAATAATCTGGGTTTGGTCAGCATATTTTGACGTAACCACCATCCAAGGCCAATCGCCGCACCTGAAAATACTGCCAGCAGAGAGAGCAAAACCGCCATACGGTAGCTGTCCCAGAAGGCGGCGATCAAGAGCAATATCAGCAACAAAACTGCAACACCGGCACAAAACAAAGCGACCAGCGACCACAATAAGTAAGAGGAAAAACGAGTGAGCTCTTCCTCTACCTCCACCGAAATTAATTCCAGCCGGGTATGCAGAATACCAATCAGCGTGGCGGCTAAACGGGCTACGGAATCAACGATGGCCATCGCTTATTTGCGACCGATAAGCAGTCCGACCAGCAAGCCTACGCCTGCCGCGATACCGGCAGACTGCCATGGATTTTCTTTGACATAGACGTCCGTTGCATGGGCTGCGTCTTTTGCTTTGGTGACGACGGCTTCTTCTAAGCGTGTGACTTCGGCTTTAGCATTTTTTAAAGTGTGCTCAAACCGGGCTTTTGCTGACTTGTAGCCCTCACCAGCTTGCTGCTCGGAATTTTTCAATAGATCTTCTGCATCCCTGATGACCTGATTTAAATCGTGCATCAATTTTTCTTTATGTTGTTCGGCTGAGCTCATGGTGTTTCCTTTCAAGAGTAAATTGGAACAATTGCTAAAGACAGTGTAGGGAATTGCTTTAGGTCTAGGTTTGCGAGAAATCAAATCATCGCTAAGTAAGTTTCTGAGCGGCTGCGCAGGCCTCCTGCAAATTACTTTAATGCATAGTCCAGTGCGATACCAGCAAAAATAGCCGCTCCTATCCAGTTATTGTGGCGAAACGCCTTAAAACAAGCCATGCGCTCTCTATTGCGGATTAAATTGTAGTGATAGGCCGCGAATGCGCAGGCAATCATCAGTCCCGTAAGGAAGTAATAGCGCAGTCCCTGCTGCCAGCCGACAAACAGAATCAGGGTAAAACTAATCAGGTAGCACAGCATGACTGCCAGCACGTCATAGTTGCCGAAAGTAATGGCCGAGGTGCGGATACCGATCTTAAGATCATCATCTCTGTCGACCATCGCATATTCTGTGTCATACGCAACTGCCCAGAAAATATTCGCGATCAGCAAGATCCATGCAATCGCCGGCACGGTGTTTTGAATTGCAGCAAATCCCATCGGAATACCGAAGCCAAACGCAATACCGAGGTAAGCCTGCGGTATCGCAAAAAACCGTTTGAAATAAGGATAGCTAGCTGCGATCACTACCGCCAGCACCGAGAGTTGTCTGGTCAGCGTATTCAAAGGCAGGATCAGAAAAAAAGAGATCAGGGACAGTAGCACCGCTACCATCACGGCTTCCCACCCGGCAATTTTTCCGCTGGTAATAGGGCGCTCGGCCGTACGTTTGACGTGTTTATCAAAATCACGGTCAGCAAAGTCGTTGATTGCGCATCCGGCAGAGCGCATCAGCACCGTGCCTGCAGTAAAAATCAGAACTAAGCGCCAGTCGGGTTGACCATCCGAGGCAATCCAGAGCGCGGCGAGTGTCGGCCATAGCAAAAGCAAGATACCTATCGGCTTATCAAGGCGGACTAGCTGAAAATACAGTTGGGCTCGTTGAAATATCATGCGTTTCTATTTTTATGGTTGTGCGTGCCGTTGCTCAGAGGCAGATTCTTCACAAGCGAAAAAAGCAGCATAAAAAGCAGCACTAAAAAATGAAATTATAAGGGCTATCTATACATGGCAACACTGACAATGCTATCGTAGCGCAGTCGTCATAATTCATCCGTAAAATAAGAGCAGCTAAAACTGCCCGATATGCTCTAAAAAATTGATAAGCCGGTTCAGAATAATCATAAAGTGAGACATCCATGAAATTCACCTCTACAAAATTAACATGCAGTGCCAAATACAGCGCTGCCTTAGCGCTCCTGGCAATGAGTGCGTTCTCCAGTTCTGCCTATGCGGTGACGGAGATCAGCTGGTGGCATTCGATGACAGGCGCTTTGGGTGAGCGGGTCAACGGACTGGCTGAACAGTTTAATAAAAGTCAGTCTGACTATAAGGTAGTCGCGGTTTACAAAGGTAGTTATGACGAAGCAATGGCCGCTGCCATTGCGGCTTATCGGGCAGGTAATGCACCACATGTCTTGCAAGTATTTGAGGTCGGTACTGCAACCATGATGTATTCCAAAGGCGCGATCAAGCCGGTCTCGGAAGTCATGAAGCTCGCAGGAGAAAAATTCGACGCCTCGGTATATATTCCTGCCGTTGCCGGTTATTACACCTCGCCGAAAGGGGAGATGGTCTCCTTTCCATTTAATAGTTCAACGACGGTGTTCTATTACAACAAGGATATGTTCGCCAAAGCAGGCATGGATCCCAACAAGGCACCGTCAACCTGGCAGGAAGTTGTCGCCGCTGCGGCCCGCCTAAAGGCAAACGGCGAGAAGTGTGGTTTCACGACTGGCTGGCAGACCTGGGTACATCTGGAAAGTTTCTCTGCCTGGCACAATGTAGAGTTTGCGTCGAAAGGTAATGGTTTTGGCGGACTGGACGCGCGCTTGAAATTCAATAGTCCCTTGCATGTAAAGCATATTGAAAACATGGCGAATTGGGCGAAGCAAGGTTACTTCACCTATGCCGGACGCAAGAACGAGCCCGAAGCAAAATTCTATTCAGGCGAATGTGGCATGCTGACCTCATCGAGTTCTGCTTATGGGAATGTCAGCAAAAATGCCAAATTCAAATTTGCAGTCGCACCGCTGCCGTACTACTCAGATGCTACAGGTGCGCCGCAAAATACCATCATCGGCGGCGCGTCACTGTGGACCATGAGCGGTAAAAAGAACGATGAGTACAAAGGCGTTGCGAAGTTTTATAAATTCCTGTCGCAACCGGAAGTGCAAGCGAAATGGCATCAGGAAACCGGCTATCTGCCTATTACCAATGCCGCTTATGAGCTGACAAAAAAATCGGGTTTTTATGATAAAACGCCGGGTCCGAATGTCGCTGTACAGCAAATGATCGTCAAAACTACAGAAAAATCGCGTGGTATCCGTCTCGGTAATTTTGTCCAGATCCGCACCATCATGGACGAAGAGCTGGAGTCCGTCTGGGCCGGTAAAAAAACCGCAAAGGATGCTCTGGATGCAGCCGTTGCACGCGGTAATGATTTGTTAGAGCGTTTCGAAAAAGCGAATAAATAAAAAGGGATGTCAATGATATTAGAGTCAAAAAAATGGTTCTTAATATTGGTCTAGGCAATTGGAATCATTCTGACTTTATTGTGCTATTTGTCTATAAGAGAATTTATACCCGTTCATCATATGCGAGCCCAACTTGCTACAGCATTGCTTATTTTCGGGGCAATGCAGGGAATTCCTATAATGTTCTTTAAGTTCATCCCCATCATAGTTACAAAAATTTGGCCAAAACTGGATCAGTAAACTCCTGTTTTTAGGAGCGTTATTAAGCCGACATTTTTAATTTGAGTAAAACTTTTTTATAGGATGCAGTTTGGAAAAACGCGCCCGATTTCGCTCCGCTTGGCTGCCTTATGTGCTGGTTGCGCCGCAGATCATTATTACGATATTGTTTTTTTTCTGGCCAGCAGTGCAGGCTTTATATCAATCTGTTTTGCTCCAGGATGCCTTTGGCATGTCTACGCAATTTGTCTGGGTTGATAATTTCAATATTTTATTTGCAGATCCCAGTTATCTGGCGTCGTTTAAAACGACTGCCCTGTTCTCAGTTCTCGTTGCGAGCCTGGGACTGAGTATTTCGCTGGTGCTGGCTGTATTTGCTGATCGTGTCGTCAAAGGCGCTGCGATTTATAAAACCTTCCTGATCTGGCCTTATGCAGTTTCTCCGGTAGTGGTCGGCGTACTCTGGATGTTTTTGCTAAACCCGACACTGGGCATACTCGCCCATGCGCTGCGTAATTTTGGGATCGAATGGGATAGTCTCCTCAATGGCCAGCATGCGATGATTCTGGTTGTTCTCGCTGCAGTCTGGAAACAGATTAGTTATAACTTCCTGTTCTTCCTGGCGGGTCTGCAGTCGATTCCCAAATCTTTGATCGAGGCAGCTGCCATTGACGGTGCCGGACCAGTGAAACGGTTTGCCACGATTGTGTTTCCGTTGCTGTCACCGACCTCGTTTTTTTTGCTGGTTGTAAATATCGTATATGCATTTTTTGATACCTTTGCGATTGTTGAGGCGACTACGCAAGGTGGCCCGGGTAAAGATACCGAAATTCTTGTTTACCGGGTCTTTAATGATGGCTTCAAAGGCGGTGATCTAGGTAGCGCTGCCGCGCAATCCGTGATACTGATGACGATCGTGATCGTCCTGACGGTCATTCAGTTTAAATATGTTGAAAAGAAAGTGCAGTACTCATGATAGAGCGCCGTCCTTTATTGGATTTCTTCAGCCATCTGGTGTTGATACTGGGCGTGGCATTCGTTGCATTTCCTATTTATGTTGCACTGGTTGCGAGTAGTCAGACAGCAGAGCAGTCTGCCTTGGCGCCGATGTCATTGATTCCCGGTGATCAGTTATTCCATAACCTGTCGGCGGTATTAAATTCGGGAGCGTCCGGTAATGTTGCGACCAGCCCTGTCGCTCGTATGATGTGGGTGAGTCTGGTCTCGGCGCTATTGATTGCGTTTGGCAAAATATCGATTTCAATGTTGTCTGCATTTGCACTTGTATATTTTCGTTTTCCGGGACGCACTTTGTTTTTTTGGATGATTTTCGTCACCTTAATGTTGCCGGTTGAAGTGCGTATTTCGCCTACCTATAAAGTCGTGTCGGATTTGTCGATGTTGAATTCTTACGCAGGTTTGACGGTTCCCTTAATTGCGTCGGCGACGGCGACTTTTTTATTCCGACAGTTTTTTCTGACGGCGCCAGAAGAGTTGGCGGAAGCCGCAAGGATAGACGGCGCAGGCCCGCTGCGTTTTTTTAAAGACGTGTTATGGCCATTGTCACGGACTAATCTGATTGCCTTGTTTGTCATTATGTTTATTTATGGCTGGAATCAATATCTTTGGCCGTTGTTGGTATCGACAGAGCAGAGCATGTACCCGATTGGCATTGGTATCAAACGTATGATTGCGGGTGGTGATGCGGCGGTCGAATGGAATCTGGTCATGGCGACCTTGCTGCTCGCCATGTTGCCGCCAGGCCTGGTGATTGTGATCATGCAAAAATGGTTTGTAAAAGGCTTGGTTGATTCTGAAAAATAGAAGTCCGCAGTGATATTCGTGAATAAGCCGAAAATTAGTCAAAAACAATTCGAGAGTAATTTAACGATAACGAGATATGGCACAAGTTCACTTAAAAAACGTTAAAAAAACCTATGGGAAAGGTGATAAGTCGATTGCTGTCATTCACGGTATTTCGATTGATATTGCGCACGGTGAATTCATTGTGATGGTGGGGCCATCGGGCTGTGGTAAATCAACCTTGCTGCGCATGGTCGCCGGTCTGGAGGAAATTTCTGAAGGTGATGTGATCATCGGTGATCGCGTTGTGAATGAGCTGGAACCGAAGGATAGAGATATCGCGATGGTGTTCCAGAACTATGCTTTGTATCCGCATATGACGGTGTATCAAAACATGGCATACGGTTTGAAGATACGCGGTTTTTCTAAGGCGGATATTGAGCTGCGGGTACAAAAAGCCGCCAAGATTTTAGAGCTGGCTGAGCTGTTAGAAAGAACTCCGCGCCAATTGTCGGGCGGCCAGCGTCAGCGAGTCGCGATGGGACGGGCGATTGTACGCGAGCCTGCAGTATTTTTATTTGATGAGCCTTTGTCGAATCTTGACGCGAAGTTGCGTGTGCAGATGCGTTTAGAAATACAGAAACTTCACCGCACGCTAGGGACAACAAGTTTGTATGTCACACACGATCAGGTCGAGGCAATGACTTTAGGTCAGCGCATGATCGTCATGAATGCTGGCGTTGCCGAACAGATCGGGACACCGGCAGAAGTGTATAGTCAGCCCGCGACCACGTTTGTCGCCAGTTTTATCGGGTCGCCACCGATGAATTTAATCACGGGCAACATCAGTGAAGATGGCCGTCAGATGCTGTGGGGAAATACGATTGTCAATTTGCCGGTATTGCAGGCTGAGGCAGAACGGATTGCGAGCAGAGAACTAATTCTTGGAGTTCGGCCTGAGCATTTGTTTATAGGAATGCCGGGATTGCCATTCGATGTTGAACTGGTAGAAAGTCTGGGAGCTGACTTACTTGTACACGGCCAATGTGGTGGGCAGGCCGTGGTTATTCGTACACCCGTCGGCACGCCGGTTCAGGCTGGTCAGCGCACCAGTGCTGGCTTTGCCGCAGATACCATGCATTGGTTTGATGGGACAACGAAGAAGCGGCTAGGCTAGTTTACTTGACCTGATTGTGTTCAGGTCAAAATCCGGTAACGCTGCACTGACTTGCCTTCTTTATCTTTGTCATCGGTTTTAATACTGTTTGTCACATCAAACGAGGCCTTGATTTTAGTCCGGCTATCGTGATGGTGAGCGCTTAATTTAGCGGCGAATAATCCCACTGCGAAGGCAAGAACAGCGATGCTGCCTATCAGTGAGTACAGTGTGAATTTTGTCATGGTATGCATCAGATACTCTCCATCAACAGCGCTCATGAATGTCAGTTGAATCTCAGTGAATGACAGACATTAATGATCGTGACTTAGTACAAAATTGTGCAAAAAATGTGTAATAACAAAACTATCCTGCCGCAGCGAATCTGGATGCCGATGAAGGCGGGATAGTTTTTCACATCGTAAAGCTGCTTTTAGAACTTGTAGCCCACGCCCAGCGACAGCATGTTGATAACACCTTTGTCGCCGCCAAATTTATTTGGTAAGCGGTCATAATCAGCGTTCAAGGTGATATTTTTTGCCAGTGAATAACGCACACCCAAACCAAATACCGGGACGATGAATGCTTTGTCAGTTGCGGTACCGCTAATATCAGAATAATTTGTTTTGTTGCGGGTATAGGCAATACCTGCACGGCCGTTCAGGGAGAAGTCATTGAAGTTTGCTTGCAGAACGTAGGAGGCGCCTAATCCTTCTGTGCTGCGTAAGACTGTCTCTGGACTCGCTGTTGATAAGGTGGACGGATAGGTCGATACCGCGCTGCCAACTTTGTAATACATTAGCTCTGCACCCTGAGACACATTGACCCCTTCAAACATCGTTGGCGCAGCCATATAGCCTGCATAAATTTTACCGCTGGATTTTGCCTTGGTGTCACAGCTGCTGGTACCCAGACAACTGAGATCGTATTTGGCTTGTGCCGCGAAATTAATACCTGCATAGGTCTCTGCCTGAGTCGGAATATTGTCGGCAGCCATTGCACTGGTCGCCACGGTACCGGTAAACACTGTTGCAATTGCCGCCATCAGGAAAGATTTTATTTTGAACATAAGAGCCTCAATAGAAGTGAAATGTGGAGAGCAGGATTTATGCTGCACCCAAAAAATGAACCGCGGTCGTCGCCGTATTGAGTGCTGCCCGACCTTGGAGCGCAGTGTTGCAAAAATTATGGTGACGTACCAGAAAATTGTTCGAAGACCTGATATTTGGAATTTTTGGTACTGATTTGCGGTACTATTTATCAAAATTGAACTGAAATAGGGTAATCATGAGTTCACCAGAATTAGTCTTGCAAGTGCTGCGCACCGAGTTACGTGCTGCCGGTGTCACCTATAAGGTATTGGCGGAACGCATAGGCATGAGCGAGTCCAGCATGAAGCGTATGTTTGCGCAAAAGGACATGGCTTTATCACGGCTCGCATCCATCTGCAAAGCCGCGGGGATCGCGCTGGAAGACGTGTTGCGGCAAGCGGCAGATGTCACACCGCATTCCGATAATCTGAGTCTGGCGCAAGAGCGTTCGCTGATGGCGGACCCTAAGTTATTGCTGGTTGCAATTTGTTGTCTCGGTCATTGGACACTGGAGCAAATTGTTGAGACTTACCATTTGTCCGAGGCCGAGTGTGTGTTGCATCTGGTCGCACTGGATCGCCTGGAGCTGATCGAACTACGTCCGCATAATCGCTATCGCCTGAATGTATCCAGCGCTTTTCACTGGCGTCCTGATGGACCGGTGCAGGCGTATTTCCGCGAACACGTTGTCAGTGATTTTTTCGACGGACGATTTGACGGTTACGGTGAAACTGTGCTCTGTGTACCAGCCCGTTTATCATCTGGCAGCGCGCAGGAGGTAGTACAAAAAATCCAGCAACTGGTTGCCGAGCTGGCGCGCCTGCATCAGGATGATCGCCGGCTGCAAGCTGAAGAGCGCGATGGTTTTACGCTGCTGCTAGGATTTCGCTCCTGGGAGTTCTCAGCCTTTACGGCGCTGCGTCGCCAGGAGGCAAGCACCGCAGGCCGTGTTCATACGATTGCTATGTCTAAAGTTGCGGCTAAATAGATGCTCGATAGAGATCCGCCATATTTTTTACCAGACCGGCCCCAGGAAAAGGTAGGCAGTTGAGTTGCCGCCGCGTGTTGCACCGGCACCAAAGTACAGAGGGCCAAAACGGGTATCCATGGAAATAAAGGCACTGCCCGCTTGCTTCAGATTACCGAATCGCAGTGCCTGATCGGTACCAAAGCCACCACCCAGTTCCGCTGAAAATCCTACTCGAATTGCCCCGCCCACAGTCGTTGGCATATCACCGACGCGGCGAGCGACGACCACGCGTCCCAGCAGAACAGAATTACCATCCAGTGAATCCGCCGTCGTCCCTGATAAGCGTAAAAAACCGCCGAGACTACTAGGTGCCAGGCCGCGTTGTGAGCGTGACCATTCACCATAGATATGACCAGCCCAGTCACCCGCCTGAAATGCTGACAAGCCTGTCAGAGACGAACGCGCCAGTGAGGGTTCTCCAAGCCCTTTGCTTGGTGAGCGCTCCCATAAGGCGGTGACAAGATTACCCCGAACAGGAAAGGCCAACGAATCGAGTGTGTCGATGCGGAACTGTACGAATTGCGTCGTATCGTAATAGCGGGCGCTCGGTGCTTCTGACGTCTCTGGAAGGATGACATTGTATTTACCGAAACGACGGCTGACACCGATTTGCAAATCGCCCCAGTTATCAAATTGCCTCCCGAGGACGATCGTGCCGCTGCTGTTCTGCGCATTCACACGGAATACCTTTTTGCCTTGCTGGAACAGATCAATCGCTGTACCACCAAATTCCACTGATGGCGCAAGGTACCAGGGTGAGCTATCTCCTAATGGTTGCCATAGTTGTGTGCCGAATTGTCTTTGACTGCCGAGTTTTGCGACGGTACGTAATTCCGCTCCATAGCTATTTAACGAGGAGGCAACATGCATCATGCTCAACGCAAAGCGATTGTCGTCCGAAAAATCGCTGGCTAATTCCAAGCCAAAGCGTAATCGATTACGACTCGATTTCGATTCTGTCGGTTTGATCACGACATTTCTCAGGCCGTCGATATCAGTGATGTCGGTTTCGATATTATCGATATCACCGCGGCCATACAAACGTGTAGTGGCCTGGCGAATCTGGTCTGATGTTAGTGACTGACCTTTTTGCAATCCCGTTTGTGTGACCAAAGTAGCAGGATTGATGTATTGATTTCCCTGGATATCGATTTTAGCGATGGGTAAAGGTTTCGTACCACCTTGCCCATCATTGCTGGCTTCCAGTCTGTGCTGATCTATCACCGCGTATTGCTCAGCACTGACGCTGAGATGTTTCAGCTTATCTGACATAGCGAGCGTCGCAGTTTCCCCCGCCTTGATTGCTCGTTCATGCTGTCCAAAATCCAGAAAGCTAATGCCAGATAAATCTGGGGCGATCAAAATATCTTTACTGGATAACTCTTTGATCGAGCGCTGTACATTTTGCTCGGTCAAAATTTGAAGCATTTGTTGTGCAACACCGAAAGCGCTGCTGATTTCACTCTCTTTCGCCAAAGGTGTGCCTACATTGACTGCGATCACCACATCAGCACCCATCGCCCGCGCCAGCTCCACGGGCAAATTACTCACTAGTCCGCCGTCGACGACCAGGCGCTGATGTAAGCGCACGGGAGCAAAAACTCCCGGTACCGCCAGCGAGGCGCGCATGCTCAGGAACAGAGGTGTATCGCGCATCTCGACTAACTCTCCCGTTAGTAAATCTGAAGCGACTGAGCGAAACGGTAGACCAAGCTGATTGATCGGCCGGTCGCGCATTCCTTGCGGCAGCAGACGGGTCAGTGCATGCTCCAGTGCGGCATTACCCGCAGCAGCGGGAGGTAAAGAAAATCCGTTTTTTGTGACGGCAAGTTCTATCCGTGACGGCAATAATACGTCTTCTTCTTTACGCCGGAAATCCAGGTCGTAGCGCGCTGGCCGGTCAGCCAGTACTCGATCCCAAGCCGTATCGCGGACGATTTGCTCGAGCTCACCAATAGAGCGTCCTGCGGCATAAGCGCCGCCAACTACCGCTCCCATACTGGTGCCAACGACGATATCAACAGGCACACGTTGTGCGCGTAAAGCACGTAGCACGCCGATATGTGCAAATCCTCTTGCACCACCACCCGATAGCACCAGCGCAACCTTTGGTTGGTGTGTTTGCGCCGGACTAGGGGATACCGTCCGAGTGGCGAGTTCAGTTTGAGCTTCAGATTGAGTTTGTGCTTTAGACGCAGCAGAGGATGCCAATAAAACCAGCACACAAAAGATCGTGTAGACAAGACGAAGTGACATGATGGCAGTACTTTCTGCGTGTGATGGAGATGCATTTGACATCCGAATATGTCATCACAAAGAGGTCGGTAAAAAAAGTCAGAGTATAGCGTTATGAGGTTCAAAGAATGGGGGCAAGTTCAACCCGATGCTGAATTTCAACCATATCCCCAAGATCGGGAGGATAGTCGCACGAACCAATTTGACCAGCATCCGTGCAGGTTCAGAGATGCAGCCGTTGTTCTTAACGTTATGGACAATCCTGATTTTCTAAAAAATCAACAAATCCAGTTGATGAACAAATAGCGATGCATTGCAGCATCCAATTAAATAAAACCCCCGGCATATCAATGACGGGGGTCAATTTAATTCTCAAAATACTTTATTTCGCTTTGCATTGCGCCTTCGATAACAAACTGCGTTGGCCAGTGTTTTGATATACCAGCCAACAAGCCTGATCTTGTAAAATTAACTGGAAACGATGCGGCATTTCGATATCTCTACCTTGCAGCAGGTTCCCTTTATTATCTGATTGATGATTTCGTTCTATCGTCAAATAACTGGTCTCTGTTAAATCTTTGTCAGATAACATGACCGAGGAATAACCTGTCAGGCTGGCAATCAGCGTCGTTAATTCTTGCTTTGCCTCTATTCCCGGGTTCGTCAGCAAGGCGTCTTTTTCAGCTTTTGCGGCAGGCATTTGGCATGCTCCTAATAACAGGCAAGACAAGGATATGCTGATCTTCCAATGTGATTTCATTATCTTGGCATCGCTTTCAGTATGCGCATTTCTTGGGTTGCCGGACGCACCAAAGTGTATGGCAGTTCCGTGTTGCCGCCCGATGCACGAGCAGTCGCGCTTACCGGACAACTTCCGCTAGTGCGATATGCTAAAGCTGTTGCCAGCATAGTTTCTGACGGGTCACCGCGCAAATGACTAAAATCGTCGGCCGCTTTGCAAGTGACGTCAAAACCATCGGCATAATCACCAAATTGTTTGTCATTCACACCTTTAAATTGAATCGAGAAGTAAGTCGTGCCACAGTTATCTTGCGGGACGAATCCGTAAGGTTTGCCACGTGTCGTATCGCCAATCAGATTTACTGTCACATCAACACCACGCAGGCTATTGATAATGGATTCACTGGCGGACGCGGTGCCATGAGTCGTCAGGATAGTGACCTTTTTCAAGCCCAGATAAGGCAGAATCTGGGTGGTGCCTGTGCTATAAAAAGGGTAGGTTTGGTTCTGAGCCGTTAATTTGTCGTTGTAGGTCAGGCGCTCAAAAATCTTACCTTTGGTGCTGTCTGGCCCCGCGATCATATAAGCCAACTCACTGGCAATATACAACAGGCCACCACCGTTATAGCGTAAATCCAGCACAAGATCAGTGACGTTGGCCGCCTTCAATTGATTGATGGCGGCAATCAACTCACTCTCTGATTTGGCGATGTGGGTATCAAACGTAAAATATCCAACCGTACCGGTTGCTGTGGGGATCGTTTTTACATTTTGTACTGTGACTGTTGTGATCAGGGCGGGTGTCAGGCTTACGGCGGCTGCACCGTTAAAGCCAAACGTGTGGGCGCTCACGCTGCTTGGAAATAGTCCGTTGTTCAGGGCAACTGGATCGCCAGCAGCGAAATCGACGCCGTCAACGGAGGTTAATTTGTCGCCGCGTTTAACACCGGCCAGCGCTGCAGGAGACCCCGGCGCTATTTCAGCGACGATCCAATTGCGTGGAGGTGTGCTGGCTTGCGTCGCCCATTGAATACCGTAATCCTGGGCAATTCCTGATGACGCCTGGTTCCAGGACTCAGTTGATTGTGACCAGTGAAATTGATCAACATCTTTACCTGATGCCGTTTTTGCCGGTGTTTTTAGCGCGTCAAAATATTTTTGCGGTGTGCTGTAATTAGCTGCAATTAAACTGGCTGGTACATCCTTATACCAAAGATAGGTTTCATCAACAAAAGAACGCAGATACGCTTTCTCGTTGTCGTTACTACCTTGCCTATCTGCCGTATTTGCCCTCGGGGCGGCACAAAGATTCGCCAGACTTGCCGAAGATGGAAGTGCTGTCGAAACAGGGGTGGGGGTGACTGCGTCACTGCCGCCTCCACCGCCGCCGCATGCAACGAGTGTGGATGAGACGGCGATAGTCAGAGCGATTAATTTAAATGATTTCATTGAATGGATGGGTCAATAAGTAATTGGTGCATGCACGATTCTATTTGAGCCTGCGTGCGTCAAATTGTCGTATTCCAATAAGGATTGCGTCAATGCAATATGATGCAACAAAAAATGATAAAAATGCACAATAAAATTAACTATTTTTTACATTTCACTCGCTGTCAGCATCTAATTCCTGCGTTGGTAGAAATAATTAAATCTGCAGAGTAGTAGAGTAATCTATCAATCAGTATGTAATTAGCGTATATCCAGCAATCGATATCGTATCAATCTTGATTATTCACCAAAGAGTTCAACACATGATCGCGCCAGACGCCATTGATTTTCAAATACGATTTTGCCAGCCCCTCGCGTTCGAAGCCTAATCTTTGCAGAACGGCAGCGCTGCGCTTATTTTCCGGCATATGGTTTGCCATGATACGGTGCAAACCTTGTTGAGTGAACATATGTTGAATCGCTGCTTGCAGAGCCTAGGTCATATAGCCCTGGCCCTCGCACTGTGCTGCCACTGCGTAGCCGAGATGACAGGCTTGAAAAATACCATGCACGATGTTGTTGAAGTTACAGGCGCCGATCATTGTTGAGTCATTTTTTTTAAAAATGGCAAGGAACACGGCTTGTCCTGATTCTATGCTGAGCCAGTTGCTGGTGAGCCTTTGCTGACATTGCTCCAAGCTAAAAAAACTTTCGTCTCTGACCGGCTCCCATGGCGCGAGGTGCGCGCGGTTCCTTACTAAAAAATCTTGCAGCACCGGAGCATCCTCAGGCGTCAAAGTGTGCAAGTCCAGACGTGCAGTGCTTAATAAAATCGATGACATTGATGGTATCCGCTGCAAAAAACTATAAGAATTTCAGGCCAGCGATGCCGGCGATAATCAGCCCCATGCAGATCAGACGCGTTGCCGTCGCTGGATCACCAAACAAGATGATGCCCAGAATGACAGTGCCAAACGCACCAATGCCTGTCCATACGGCATAGGCGGTTCCGACCGGTAGAGTTTTCATCGCGATGGAAAGAAGCCAGACGCTGGCAGCCATTGCGGCAATTGTCCCTATTGATGGCCACAGGCGAGAAAAATTGTCGGTGTATTTCAGTCCGATCGCCCACACGACTTCAAGCAAACCAGCGATGAATAAGATGAGCCAGGCCATGAGTTTCAGCTATTGAGCGAATAGAAAAAAAGAAATTTCATGCGAATCAGATGCCGTTGATCCTTGAGTTAGCAGAAGCTTAGTTTTGTATTTTTCTTTTGTATACCGGACGTCTGATTCATGTTTTAGGAGTGCTTAACCAGTGCTTGATTGATGGTTGAATGATGTCCGGTCAATACCTGGTTAATACGTAGACTCAGGCCGAATATCGACAATCAAATGCAAAGATTATTGTGCGCTGGCCGCTTCGTCAAGCATCGACACGCCAGGCAAATCGCAAGCCAGTACGGCTTGCCGGATCGCCTCGATTGCCGCCTGGCGGGTAAAGCTCTTGCGCCATGCGATCACCACGCGACGGTTGGGCACGGGCGCACTGAAAGGGAGATAGCGCAACATGCCGTCTTTGGTATCCAGATCAGGTACCGATGCCATTGGTAGAACAGTGATGCCGATACCGGAGGCGACCATATGACGGATCGTTTCTAAAGACGAGCCTTCAAAGCTGCGCGCAATGCCGTCGCCCGCAGTGGAGAAGCGTGCCATTTCCGGGCAGACTTCGAGCACCTGATCCCGGAAGCAGTGGCCATTACCGAGCAGGAGCATCGTTTCGGATTTCAGTTCCTCGGTAGAGACTTCGGTACGGTCGGCCCAGATATGATCGCGCGGCGTGGCAACCACAAAAGGCTCATCGTAGAGTGCTTGTACCATCATGCCTTGATCGGGTAAGGGCAATGCCATGATCGCGGCGTCCAGTTCACCCTGACGCAATAATTCCATCAATTTGACAGTGAAATTTTCTTGCAATATCAGCGGCATTTGCGGCACTTGCCTGATCATGGTCTTGACCAGCGTGGGCAATAAATACGGTCCTATTGTGTAAATCACGCCGAGACGGAATGGACCAGCCAGCGGATCTTTATTCTGTTTGGCGATTTCTTTGATGGCCGCGGTTTGTTCCAGGACGCGCTCGGCCTGGGCAACAATCTGCGCACCCAGTGGTGTCGTCGAGACCTCCGTACCGCCGCGTTCAAAAATAGTGACTCCCAGTTCTTCTTCGAGTTTTTTAATGGCGACGGACAAGGTCGGCTGCGCGACAAAACAAGCTTCGGCCGCATGGCCAAAGTGCTTTTGGCGGGCTACTGCAACGATGTATTTTAATTCTGTGAGTGTCATGTTGCTAGTGTGGCACAGACTTTTGCCAGCGTCAGCAAGTGCATCATCATGTTTTGTTTAAATCAGTAAAAATAGAGGGAGTATTTTAAAATCACTAAGTAAATAGTGCGGATAAAGGCATGAATTGAAGGGTACTATAGGGGAGTATTAAATTTTTTAACTTGTTTAAAAGGCAAAAAATACAGTGATTTTTTTACGTATTATGGATTTGGGTCAGCTTACAAATACATGCGACAAGCAGTGTTAGTTTGCAGCCTCGATAATCATATCGAGACATTTTTTATCGATGATGCCTCTGTCAGAGAGCGATTCGTGCACGATTTCACTCGACTTTTCACTCACTCCATGAGCAGCCCTTGAATCAAGCGTTCTGCTCTTGCAGGAGAGTAACTTGAGAGATAATTTAGCAATGTGCGGCATTTGTTGTATATAAGCCCGGATAAGTCTCTTCGAGTCACAGTTCTAATTTCTGCATCAAGCGCTTCATGTCAACTGAATAAAACGTCGGTATCTTGTAGATGCTTTTACATGGAACAATAATCGTTTCACCATTTTGCATGCCCAAAGATATATTGCCGCGCGATTGACAAGCTAGATTCATCTCTTCGACGTGCAGCGATGTGCCGAAAAAATCTTTACCCTCTATCTGCTTGATCTGCATGCCTTCGCGTAAGACGCTACAGTCTTGAATGGCGCCAACTCGGAACATATCAGGATCTTGGTAAAAGCTAATATTGCCATGACAATCTTCCTGCATCAGGTTAGCAAATGCCATGCGTCGAATATTGGCGAATTGTTCTGGTGCTGGAGGAGTAACCTTTGCCAACTGCGTGTTTGCAAAAAAGTCTGACCAGGCCTCTGATATGGTTTGGTTACCGAGTAGTTTGGGTAGCCACTTAGGCGTGCAATTTTTTTCTTTTCCGCATTCTATCGCTTGCTCGAAGCTAATTGGCGTCCCAGTTTCAAGTGCAGAGTAGTAGTCATTAATTTGCTGTAGCGGACTAACGTTGTTCTGGCGAATTGCAAGGCCCATAACATGCAGTGCCAATCCACATTCGTAAGGTATCGATCCACTGCGTGTGAGTTTTTCAGGTAGTGTTTTCCAACTGAAATTTTCCGCTTTAAATACACAATTGGAAATTGCGCTATTAATCTCTTTGGCGGCATCTTCAGGGGTAACCCATTTAGTTTTTATACTCGCGATCCAACGCAGATAATCGGCACCACCCTCTGAAATAAATGGTTCGGTTTGCATATTTGAATCTGCTGAATGTGGTTGAAAGCGATGCGCAAGTTCATGCCATACAAACCTTTTTAGATGTTGGTTGACATCTCCTGTTGGATGTTGAGGCCAGTTATATAACGCTAGACGCAACACATCACCAGCATCTCCCCAATAATAAGGATCGCCACCATCTTTTGGTCCCGTTGCTACCAAAATCGGTTTGCGAAAATGAAGGTCTGGCAATGCGAGGCGATAAAAGGCCATCGATTGATCGATAATATCTTGCAGAAGTTGAATGTTCTCTATTCCCAGAGCGGGATCGAAATAACTGATAGCACCATCATTCGATAAAATCTTTTTTTGCAATAATATTGCTGCCAAATATTGTCCGTCGAACTCATCATAAGACGCAGAATTTCGGTAAACTTTCCCTTTAAAAGCGATATCTCCTGATGCCGAAAATTTGTACCCAACTGAGCCACAGCTGTCACTGATAGCATAGCTAGTGGTATGTACATATAGTCCATCTCCTATTGGAAAAGAGCCAGGTGAGACGCGATCAAAAACCTTGATTGATGCGGGAACTCGGAAACGGACTGCTGAGCATGTTTTATTCTTCTTTATGAGAGTTGTCCCATTGGCGGTGCCACAATCATCAAGTGGTTGCCACGCCGAACGAATCTCAGTGCCAAACGTCGGTAAGGTTTCTTGGTTTAGAAATGGAACAGCATCACACTTTTCAGGCAGGCTATAGATAACCTCTAGCTCTTGCAGCGACACAAGCTTTAGATGAACTGTGACGTCTGCAGCCCGTGTTTGGTGTGGGAGGGAATAGGCACAAATTGCAGCCAGTACTATAAGTAGCTTCATCGAGAAACCTTTCGGTTGATATGAACGTTTAAAACTACTATCGAATCGTGTTTATTAGAATTTTTGATCTGCTATCCAGAGTTGCTTTTGCAAATTGCATGCAAGGTCTAATGCAAAGATCAGGAGAAACGCAGATTCAATCCCTATTTTAGTTTCCAAAAGATTGCTCTGTTTTTATAAAAAATATCAAGAATCAAGCCTCATTTTATTATTGCCTCGATTCTTTTCTCGGAGCTTTGCGCAACGATGAGAGGGTAATCCCCCCTGCAAACAAGCGTTGAAATGAGTAGAATTTTCTAAATATGATTTTTGAAAGTTCTGCATGAAGCCTTCCCGTTACACCGACAGTCAGATCATCGCCATCCTCAAGCAGGCCGAG